>SKRE01000057.1 GCA_007118655.1 Clostridiales bacterium
CGAGAGCCACGGTGTTTCGGGGAAGATGGGTGGACAGGATATCCACGGTTTTTAAAAGTTCTTCCTTGGGAAGGTATTTCGCCCCTTTTCCCTCTACGTGGATCTTTCGGGAACGGCTGTAATAGTAGACTTCCATATTAAAATGAAGGGCCGTTTCCACAAGCATTGTTCCCAGGGTTCCCATTCCGATGATGCCCAGCTTTTGGCCTGTCAGTTCCGTGGGGAAATCCCGCCATTGGTGCCGGTGAAAACCATGTAAAAGACTGACCAGCTCACTGATGATAAACTCAGAGACCCCCTCATCGCCGTAGTCCTTCACTCCCAGGACCGGGACGGATTGTTCCCGGGCGGCTTGAATATCCACATTGGCACTGGCCTCGTCATACAAGGAGCAGCACATGCCGATGTATTTTAGGTTCTTCGCCCCTTCTATGGCCTCCCGGTGTATTTTCGTGTTCCAGGAAACCAGCACCGCTTCCGCATCCTTCATGCGTGTTTCGATCTCTTCCTTAGAATCGGGATAATCCTCATAAAAGATTACTTCCTCTGCCAAGGACTTCAGCTGCTCCCGGGTTTCGGGCACCAGGCGGGTATTGTCTATGGATACAATTTTTTTTAGTTTCATCATTATCCTCCTCTTAAAAATTTTTTCTGCAGCACTGAGGTGTTTAGCGCGCCTTATATCCTTTCAGCCCTGCAGCCTCTTTTTTCAGTATAACCCAGGAAGCGGGAAAATTCCAGGGTAGAAGGAACAATGAAATTTTTACATTGCAATCAAATTTTTTTTTAAAAAAAGCTTTACAGGAAAGGAAATCCGTTGTACAATCAAAGTGTACTGTGCATAGTAATACAGTTAATACGATTTAACATGGTGCCAAAGGCTCCAAAGAGAATAAGGAATCAAGGGGGAAGAGTATGCTGGAAATAGATTTAAAGAGTCGACTGCCGATTTATGAACAATTGGTCGAAGGGTTTAAACGCCTGATTATGGAAGAGGTCATTAAAACCGATGAAAAGCTTCCCTCGGTAAGAAGTCTGGCCCGGGAACTGACCATCAACCCCAATACCATTCAAAAGGCTTACCGGGCCTTGGAACAGGAAGGCTACATTTATACGGTGCAGGGGCGGGGGAATTTTGCCCGGCAGATTGAGAAAAAGGATCAGCAAAAAAAGTTGAAGGAGCTGCAGGGGGAATTAAAGAAGGTTTTAACGGAAGCCATTTATCTGGGGATGGAGAAAAAACAAATTATTGAGCTGATTGAAGAACTGGAAGAACAAGTGGGAGGGGAGAGAGATGATGATTAATGAAACGATGATTGATGAGAGGCTAAGGGATGAAACGATGTTCGGAGAGAAAATGATTGAAGTAAAAGGGCTTACCAAGGGCTATGAAGGGGTTAATGCCATTGACGGGGTGGATCTTACGGTAAATCGGGGTTCGATCTACGGTCTGCTGGGATCCAACGGTGCGGGAAAAACCACGCTGCTCAAAACCTTGGCAGGACTTTATCGACAGGACCGGGGGGAAGTGTTGATCGGCGGAGAAAAAGTTTATGAAAACACGAAGATTAAGGATCGAATGATCTTTATATCCGACGCGTTGTATTTTTTTCCCTCCTATACCATCGAAGAGATGGGATGTTTTTATGGACGGATGTACAGCAATTGGAATGAGCAGCGTTTTCGGGAGCTGCAAAAAATATTTAAAATCGATTTTAACCGAAAAATCAATCAGCTGTCCAAGGGGATGACCCGGCAGGTGGGGATTTGGCTGGGTCTTTCCACGATGGCGGAGGTTATGATTTTGGACGAACCCCTGGATGGATTGGATTCCGTCATGCGAAAAAACGTAAAAAATCTCTTGTTTCAGGACGTAGCGGAGCGGGGGGTTACGATTATTATCTCCTCCCATAATTTACGGGAACTTGAGGATTTGTGCGATTACGTGGGGATTCTGCACAAAGGGAAAATGGTGATTGAGCGGGATATGGACGATTTAAAAAGGGATGTACATAAGGTGCAGTTTGCCTTAAAAGACCCGGAGAACAGTGGGGAAATCTCAGGACTGGAAGTCTTACACAAAGAGAAAAAGGGAAGCGTTCAGGTTTGGATTATACGGGGAGGCCACGGGGAAATTGAAAAGCGGTTTAAAAGCTTGAGCCCTGCGATCCTGGATATTTTACCGCTGACCTTGGAGGAAGTATTTATTTATGAAATGGGGGATCAGGATTATGAAATCGATCAAATTTTACTTCGATAAGGGGATTATTTTAAATGAATGCAAGCGTCTTTACTGGGTGCCGATGTTGTATTTTTTCGGACTGTTTATCTCGGTGCCCCTACAGATTTTACTGGAAGTTCAACGCTACGCTCCGGATTTGGAGGGCAATCTTCAGCATCTTCGTATTACCCGAAATGTACTGGGGTTTAATCATCCGGGGACGTTAATCATGTTATTCGTTGTGCCCGTCGGGGTGGGTCTGTTGTTATATCGGTATATGCAGGATCGAAAAAACTCCGATATGATTCACAGTCTGCCGATTAGACGGGAAACCCTATATATGAGTCATGGGGTAACGGGAATTATATTTTTACTAATTCCCCTGGCGGTGACCGCCGCTATTACGGCGATTATCCACGGGATTTTCGACCTGGGATTCATCTTTTCCCTAGAGGACCTTTGGATCTGGGCGGGAACCATCATGCTGATGAGTCTGGTACTGTACGCCGGAACCATATTTGTGGGAATGGTAACGGGGATGACGATTGCTCAGGGAGTACTGACTTACATCGTACTGTTCTTACCCGTGGGCCTGCATCAGCTGATCGTCTATAATATGGAGTTTTATTTGTACGGATTCAGCTGGGAGCGCTATGGGGGGATTACCACAGACCTGATTCAGCAACTGTCCCCATTGATTCGAATCGCCATGTTAAGCGGTGAAGGACTCTCAAGAATGGAAGTTATCGGCTATAGTCTGTTTGTGGCAGGAACCCTGATTTTAGGGCTATTGGTTTACAAACGACGACGATTGGAAAACAATCTGCAGGTCATCGTATTTAGGCCCTTAAAACAATTATTTAAGTACGGGGTAACCTTTTCGGTGATGCTTCTTGCGGGAATGTACTTTCACTCCGCCAGTGACGGAAGTATGCAGTGGGTTTGGTTCGGATACGTGTTCTTCGCTCTGTTGGGTTACGGAATCGCCGAAGCGATTATTCAAAAGACCGTACGGATGCTGTCGATGAAAATGGTTCGGGGATTTATCCTATACAGTGCTGTGATTTTAGTCACCATAGGCGTCCTTACCCTGGATGTTACGGGATTTGAACAAAGACAGCCGAAGGC
>SKRE01000075.1 GCA_007118655.1 Clostridiales bacterium
GCACCGAATAACAGCGGGGCAGAGGTGCTGTCTTCGACTGCCATAGAGCCCTTAATTAAAAACTAGGGGGACAATTACTCCGTCCCGCTGTCCCTTACTGTCCTTTAGAGGGGGACAATTACTCCGTCCCCCTGTCCTCCTCTGGATAAGATGATGAAAGAATGGTATAATAAGGGCAGAAAATCAATGAGCAACAACCAGGAAAGATCAAAAGAAGGGAGCGATGTAAGAATGAAAGTAGAAGAAGGTCAGATACTTCATGGATTTGAGTTGCAAGAAAAAGGAACCGTAGAGGAGATCAACTCTGACGGTTATTTATTTGTGCACAAACAAAGCGGAGCGAAACTTTATTATTTAGCCAACGACGACGATAATAAGGTGTTTTCCATAAGCTTTCGAACCCCGCCCACGGACAGCACAGGGCTGCCTCATATTCTAGAGCACGCCGTACTGTGCGGATCTAGAAAATTCAAAGCAAAGGATCCCTTTATCGAGCTTGCCAAAGGGTCCTTAAACACGTTTTTAAATGCCATGACCTTTTCCGACAAAACCATGTATCCCATTGCCAGTCAAAATCCTCAGGATTTTAAGAATTTGATGGATGTATATTTGGACGCGGTATTTTATCCGAATATTTATAAGGATCCGGATATCCTCCGCCAGGAAGGGTGGTACCATGAATTGGAAAACCCGGCGGATGAGATTAAATACAACGGCGTGGTATACAATGAAATGAAAGGGGCTTTTTCTTCTCCGGATCAGATTTTATTTCGAAAAATTCAGGAGCATTTATTTCCCGACAATGTTTATGGAAACGAATCCGGAGGAGACCCCGATGTAATTCCGGAACTTACCTATGAAGATTTCCTGGATTTTCATCGAAAGTTCTATCATCCATCCAATGCCTATATTTATATTTATGGGAACGGCGATTTGGAGGAACATTTGAAGTTTATCAATGAAGAGTACTTAAGGGATTTCAAAGCAAAGGAAATCGATTCCTCCATACCGGTTCATCCCCCCTTTGAGAAACCCCACCGGGCGGTGGAAAAATACCCGATATCCGATGAAGAGAGCGAGAAAAACAAAACCTATTTAAGCCTTAATTACGCCGTAGGGGATTCAAGGGATCCGGAGTTTTACCTGGCCTTTGATATATTAAATCATATTTTGGTTGAATCTCCTGCAGCGCCGGTAAAAAAAGCATTGCTGGATGCGGAGATTGGAGAAGACGTCTTAAGCTCCTACGATGACAGTTTGCTGCAGCATAACTTTTCTGTAATTGTAAAGGGTGCAAACCCCGAGGACGAAGAAAAGTTTCTGGAAGTGGTCTATAATTCCTTAGAAAAGATTGCCAAGGAAGGCATCGATAAAAAACTGATCGAAGGGGCGATAAATGCCACGGAATTTGAGCTAAGAGAAGCAGATTACGGAAGGTACCCTAAAGGACTGATCTATGGGATCAAAACCATGGATACCTGGCTCTATGATGCCCACCCCTCCATCCATCTTCAGTATGATGAGGTGTTTAAGAAAATACGGCAGGCCTTAACTACCGATTACTTTGAAAAAATGATTGAGAAATACCTGCTGCACAACAACCATCAGGCCATTTTAAGCTTAGTGCCCGCAAAAGGCATGATTAAAGAGCGGGACGCAGAGATTAAAAAAGAGCTTCAAAACTATAAAGAGAAACTGTCAAAAGAAGAACTGGACGTACTGGTAAAAGAGACGAAAACCCTAAAGAAAAAGCAAGGGACTCCGGACTCGAAGGAAGATCTGGAGACCATTCCTCAGTTATCCCGAGAGGATATTCGTAAGCGAACGGAAAAACTGCCCCAGGAAATTAAAAAGAATCTGGGCATGAAGGTATTGTATTCCCAGCATTATACCAATAAAATCCTGTATACCGACATCGCCTTCGACATTCGGGTAGTCCCCCAAGAGCTTATTCCTTACGCTTCCCTTCTTGGAAAGCTTCTTGGAAGAGTGGCCACAAAGCATTACAGCTACGAAGACTTATCCAATGAAATGGAAATCTATACCGGAGGAATCGGCTTTAGGGTGGAAAACTTTGTAGACCTGAAAAAACAAGGGAAGTATTATCCTAAAATGATTGTGCAAGGCTCCGCCCTACGGGATAAAAGCAAGCGGCTCTTCGAACTGATGGGAGAGATCATCGAAAATACCAAGTTCGAAAATAAAAAACGGATTCGGGAAATCATCAAAGAGATGAAGTCCCGGCTGGAAATGGCCATTCAATCGGAAGGACATATGGTTGCCGTCAGGCATTTAGGTTCCCATTATTCCGAAGCGGAAATGTTTATGGAGCAGTGCTCGGGGATTACCTTTTATAAGTTTATTGCAGAGCTGGATAAGCATTTTGAGGAAAAATTTGAAGAGATGCAGCAAAACCTTGAAAAAGTGCGGGGACTGATCTTCAATAAACAAAACGGCGTATTTGTGGTAACGGGAGATGCCGAAGATTACCAGGCTTTCGAGGAGAATTCTCAGATCCTGGGGGTTCACTTAAAGGATCAGGAGCCGAAACTGAAAGATCATCATTTTGAGCTGAAACGCCACAATGTGGGAATCGCCAATTCTTCAAAAGTGCAGTATGTGGCAAAGGGCTTTAACTTTAAGGACTTAGGCTACGAATATACGGGTCATTTACAGGTCTTAAAAACCATTATCAGCTTAAACTATCTGTGGAATAAAATCCGTATTGAAGGAGGGGCCTATGGGGCCATGACCAACTTCAGCAGAAGCGGGAACATGTTTTTCACCTCTTACCGGGATCCGCATTTGAATAAAACCATTGATACTTACAATAAAGCGGAGGATTATGTTCGAAACTTTGAAGCCGATGAACGGGAGATGACCAAATACATTCTCGGAACCATCAGCAAAGTGGATGCCCCCATGACCCCCTCTGCCAAGGGAGAAAAGGCGGCGACCTACCATTTTTGCAATATCACCCATGAGGATTTGGAAAAGGAACGGGAAGAAATTGTGAGCACCACCGTTAAAGACATCAAAGCCCAAGGGGACCTGATTCGGGACGTGATGGCGGCAAATTACTTATGTGTTGTAGGAAATGAGCATAAACTGAAGGACAACAAGCATTTATTTAGCGAGATTGATGATATTTTCAAGTAAATGCCTGCAGGAAGATTAAGACTTAAAGCGGGACTAATCGAAGGGCAATAAAAAAACAAGTAAAACTCGTCCTTACATGTTCTAACTAAAGGACACAGGAAAGTAGGAAAATTTGTGGAAAAAATACAATTAATCGCAACCGCAGCCTTTGGCCTGGAAGCTGTTGTAGCAAGAGAAGTAAAGGCCCTGGGCTATGAAAAAGTTGTCGTGGAAAACGGTAGAGTGCTCTTTGAATCGGATCCTTTAGGGATAGTACGGGCAAATTTATGGCTTCGAAGTGCGGATCGGGTGCTGCTCAAAATCGGATCCTTTCGCGCCACCACCTTTGACGAGCTGTTTGAAAAAACCAAGGCCCTGAACTGGAGTCAGTGGATTCCGAAGGACGGGGAATTTCCCGTAAACGGTAAGTCCATCAACTCCAAATTGTTCAGCGTGCCCGACTGCCAGGCCATTGTGAAAAAAGCCGTGGTGGAAAGCATGAAAAAAGACTACAAGGTCAGCTGGTTTGATGAGAAGCAGGGAATGTATAAAATTGAGGTGGCCCTGTTAAAAGATGAGGCGACCTTAACGATTGATACCAGCGGTCCCGGGCTTCATAAACGGGGTTACCGGAGCCTTAGCAGTCAGGCGCCGATTAAGGAGACCTTGGCGGCGGCGATCATTCAGTTAAGCTTTTGGGATTATGACCGGGCCTTGATTGATCCCATGTGCGGCTCCGGAACGATTCTTATTGAAGCGGGACTGATCGGGAAGAACATTGCCCCGGGAATTTATCGAAAGTTTGCCGCAGAGGAATGGACAACCCTTAACAAAGCCCTGTGGAATGAAGGGCGCATGGAGGCCCACGATTTGGAAAAGAAAGACCGAAAGCTACGGATCCAGGGCTCCGACGTGGACGAAGAAGCCCTAAGTCTGGCAAGGTATCATATCAGCGAAGCCTTTTTAGATGAGGACATCCATGTGCAAAAAAGAGATGTAGGCCAGATCAGCTCCCGATTTGAATACGGCTGCATCATCACAAACCCTCCCTATGGAGAGCGCCTTTCCGACAAAGATGAAGTGGAAAGACTTTATAAAAAAATGGGAAGAACCTTTGAAAGCTTACCCTCCTGGTCAAAATACATCATTACCTCGAAGGAAGACTTTGAAAAGCATTATGGGAAAAGAGCGGATAAAAAGCGAAAGCTGTATAACGGTCGAATCAAGACCGATCTTTACCAGTATTTCGGACCGCGTCCTCCAAGGACGAGAACCGAGGAGTAAATAATAAGCTTGATCTAAGTGAAAAAGCATCGTAAGGATAAGCCGTTAAAGAACATTCTTTAAGGGCTTATCTTATATTTTAGTCTTCTATTTTTTCGTTACGGCGGTCAATCGGGTGTTCGATAATCCATATTCGGTGGAATTACTATGTGCCCGGCATTTGTTGAAAATGATGGGGGATGAAAGACCCACCGGACATTGTGATTGAAAAATGTTCTCAAAAGTGATAAAATATTATTATAGAAAAAAAATAAGCAGATGTTTATATCCGCATTTTACTTACTCCTCCGTCGGAGTAATACATTGGAATTACAGGAATAGAGGTGTACCATGATGAAAGTACCCCGTAAATACTTGCTGAAAATCAGTTTGATTATGACGTTGCCGATTTTACTCAGTGAATATCTTTTTCGAACGGATATCACATCCGTGGTAACTTGGTTAATGAACAACCCACTTATGTTTTTATTGAACCTCACGGTACTAGTGGGGTTAACCTTGTTTTTTGTCTTTTTATTTCAGAGGCTGGATGTCAGCGTATGGTTTGTTTTAATGTTCAGTATCATTATAGGAATCGTCAACGCCAATAAATTTAGTCTCAGAAGTGTTCCCTTTATGCTAAATGATTTCTTTTTATTTCGTGAGTTATGGGTATTGCTTCCGGAATTCTGGACGATGAGATGGGTAGTTATAGCTATAGTGACGATCCCCCTCTGTGTCGGTGTATTTTTACTGATGAGAAAATGGTTTGGCTCCATTCCCTTTAAAGAGATCAAAAAACATGTGGGGATATCCTTTGTGTTTTGTTTAGGGATGATCATGATCGGAAACGGGATTTATGCAGAAAGTCATAGCCCTTGGGAGCTCGGGTTTATTTATTCCCTTCCAAGGTCCATTGGAAACCAAGAGACTCCAATTCCCGTAGGCTGGGATGAGATAGAACAGCAGCTCCCTTCAGAGGAGGGGGATAGCAAAAAAGTAGTTAAGGAAGAAGACCCTAATGTGATCATTATCATGAGCGAATCTTTCTGGGATGTCAATGAACTGGATATAGAATTCTCTGAGAATCCCATCGCGTATTTTGACGGTTTGAAGGAGGAAAGCATCCATGGGGATATTTATGTTCCTGTGTTTGGAGGAGGTACAGCCAATTCGGAGTTTGAAGTTCTAACGGGCCTTACATTAAAAAACTATCCGAATGACTGGCATATGGTTTACCGGGAAGAAATAGACTACCGACTGCCTTCCCTGGCTTCGATATTTCGGGAAGCGGGCTATAAAACCCACGCCCTTCATCCCTACCATTCCTGGTATTATGAACGGGATGAAGTTTATCCGAGGCTGGGCTTTCAGGAAACCACTTTTAAAGAAGACCTGGAAGGGGCAGAAACCCTGGGTCCCTTTATTTCCGACGAAGTGGTAACCGATGAGCTGATCAAACAATTGAAATCTACGGAAGAGCCGGTTTTCAGTTTTACCGTAACCATGCAGAACCACGGACCCTATAACGAAATAAGAAATCCTTCAGTGATCGACTTTGAAACGGATTTAGAAGAGCAGCCCCATGAAATGCTGAAAATATTTACAGAGGGAACCTATTACTCGGATCAAGCCTTAGAAAGGTTGGTGGAGTTCTTACGAGACTGGGAGGAACCGACGCTGCTGTTGTTTTTCAGCGACCACCTACCCATGCTTGGAGATAATTATAGTATCTACAGGGACCTGGGCTACATTGGAGACGAAACACCGGAAGAACTTCAGGACGATCTGAGACTTCACACCGTCCCCTATATATTATGGTCCAATTATTCCGGTAAAGAAGAAGAAAAACCCTTAAAAAATGCATCTTTCCTTGCCCCTCTGGTTCTGGAAGAGGCAAATATGGAAACCCCCATTCATTTAGAAGCCATATCGGGGATTTATCAGCGGGCTCCCTTAATTACAAACAGTTACCTGAAAGATCATGAGGGAAATCGATATGATCAGGAAACCGAAGAATACGGGGAAGTTTTAGATTTATACCGCAATATTCGAGATCAGCTGGTATTTGAGGCGAAGTATCTTCGGGGAGTGCCTCAATCGAATATCGATATCAACCGGGTACGGCAATAAGGACATGATGGGGAATCAAAAAAATATAGTAAAGAGATAAAAGAAGAGAAGACCAAGGTCTTCTCTTCTTTGTTATAAAGAAAATAATTGTGCAAAATAATAAATCCTAAGATCCTATGATCTTATCAATCAACATCTTACCCCAACTAATTTTTAGGTTTCTTTATCCTGAAGCTTATGCTTAAACAAACTGTAAAACACCAGGGTTCCCAGCAGGTAAAAAACAATGGTAAAAGCATAAGGGGTATTATAGCTGAAATTCTCCATAATCCATCCTCCTAAAAAGATCCCTAAGGCCCGGGTTAAATTGTTGATCGTGGCCCGTACGGCACTCATTAAGGGGCGATGGTGCTCCAGTACAATATGCATGGAGATATTTCGTATTAAGGGTTGGCCCATATTCATCAGGGAACTTCTGAGAAAAAAAGCAACGGCTACAATTACAACGCCCTGAGGAACGCCGATGGCAATGAGCAGGGGAATACTTAGAATCTGAGTGGCCATAATGGTCTTATAGGTTCCGATTCGATTACCTAAAAAAGGGACGCTAAGGCTGCCCAAAACCGTTCCCAGCTGGGCAAAGCTAAGGATCAGTCCGACGATGCTGTCGCTGGTCTCCAACATATACCGCAAATATACGCCGAAAAATGGAACCACCATGCCTGCTCCCAGACCAATGAGTCCGGTATAAAATAAAAAGGACAGGTTCAATTTTGTAAAAAACCCTTTGAATTCATGGAAATCTAATCGCTTCACCTTCTTTTCCGGCTTGGGCTTTAACAGCCCCAAGGGAATAATGGCAATAAGGCTGGCGGCACTAACCAGAATCAGGGCGTAACGAAGGGAAGCCGGGCCCGGTCCAAGGGATTGGGCAAAAAAGTCGGCTAAAAATCCGGTAAAAAGGGAGCCTACCATAAAGGCGGCATTTCTTGTGGCAAAGGCCAAACTGAAGGCATGGACTCTTTCAGTTTCCGTAGACTGATTGTAGATAAACGGAGATTCCACCGTGGTCATTGCCGCCTGGCCAAATCCGAAAACCACGGCAATGATCTTGATTAATGGAACCGTATCCACAAGGACGATGGTAATACTGCAGATGCCTACGGTGAATAAGCCCATAATCAGCGTGCGCTTATGTCCGATCTTACCGGCAATAAAGGCAATTAAAAAGGTGAACAGTCCCACCGAAAGTCTTCGAAGGGATAAAACCGTGCCTACTAAGCTTTCGGGATGCCCGAGTTCTATAATGTAGATCCCAAAAAAGCCGTTGAAGGAAGCGGACGTAAGACTGTAAAGAAACACGACAAATATGAATTTTTTTATGATGGGGTTTAAGTTTTTATAGCTCATTTTGTCATTATATAATTAGCTACTCGAAATATCAACAGAAGATATGGGAAAATTGATCGAAGTTTGCAGTAAGAAGTTGAGTTGGATTTCTTAGGATGCAGGAATATAATGAATGAATGTCGAACTTATATACTATTGGATAAACAGTGAATAGGAATCGCTAAGGAGGGATTTTATGAAACACGTAAAAATTTACTTTAAGGGACGAGTGGTGGAGTCGAAAAACCTGTACAAAACCAATCCCATTTTTGATCCGGACAAGGAATTCTCCATGGACCGCTGGAAGGTAATGATCGAGAGGATCCTGGAAAAAAAGAGTCTGCAAAAGATTTATTTTATTCTGGACCCGGATTTTGAGATTTATCCGGGACAGCTGGAAGAACTGGGAAGAGGTTTGGAAAAACTGAAGAGTCACGGAAAAATCCTTTATTGTTATGCCAAGAACTATCAGTTAAAAGAGCTCTTCATAGCATCCTTTTGTCATCATCGGATCATGCCGGAGGATGGAACAATACTGCATTTAGGTTCGTTTATGAAACGGAACTATTATAAGGGGCTGCTTGATCGTTTTAACGTGAAAGTCGATGTGTACCGTCGGAAAGAGTACAAAGGTGCGGCGGATTCTTTTCGGGCAGAAAAAATGGAAGAGGAACAACGGGAAGCCTATGGACTTCTTTTAAAGCGGATCCAGGAAACCTTAGAAGACACTGTGATACAAAATCTATCCCTGTCAAAAGACTTCTTTCGTGATTTGAAGGAAGGAAAGAGTATAAGGATGGAGGCAGCCTTGGAGAAAAACATAATTACAAAAATAGCCTATCAGGAAGACCTGCTTAGAATCTGGAAGATCGACAAAGTAAAAGAGGATAAAATCAAAATACAGGATGAAGTTTACGGTCGGGGAAAAAAAATAGCTATTCTGAGCTTTGATGGAAATATCATTGACGGTGAAAGTCAAAAAAGAGGAATGATGGGTCCTTCCATCGGGGATTACAGTATGGTCAAAGAGATTGAAGAATTGCGGGGGGATAAAGAAATCAAGGGCGTGATCTTCAAAGTGAACTCCGGAGGCGGTTCTGCCACAGCCTCGGCGGAAATTTATCAGGCCCTGTTAAAACTCAAAGAGAAAAAACCCCTGGTGGTTGTGCAAACCGGGGTTGCTGGGTCCGGGGGATACTACATTTCCATACCGGGATCCAAAATCTACACCCAGCGAAGTACGATCACCGGGTCTATTGGGGTGATCAGCATGCTGTTTTACTTAAAATCCTTCCTGGAAGATAAAGGAATCGCTAATGATGGGGTACAGGACGGAGCCTTCGCCGATATAATGTCTGTCTGGCGTAAAAGGGATAAGGAAGATGAAGCCCTGATTATGAGAGAAATTGATCATATCTATGAAGGATTTAAGGGTAAAGTGGCAAAAGAGCGGGGATTCTCCGAAGATCAGGTGGAAGCCGCAGCAAAGGGTAGAATCTGGCCGGGGATCGACGGCATTAAACAGGGAATATGCGATGAAATCGGTGGAGTGGACGATGCCGTTCTTCATTTGATGGAGGCTCTGGGAGAAGAAAAACTTCAGGTAAGCTTTTACCCGAAGAAGAAAGAGAATTTTTTACTGCGTTATTTTGCCAGTCATACCCCGGGAGTGCACAGTGAGTCATTCAACAGAATTCTTGGAATGAATGAAGAACTGGGAAATCTCCATGGAAAAGTGATGATGAGTGAAGAAGAAATTCTTTTTTCAGATTTTCGATTATAAACCAAAGGGAATATCAAAAGGCCGCCGAATTCGGCGGTTTTTTTGATTGATAGCAAAACAATACTGTTTAGATTCGGATATAAAAGGTATTACTAAAGTAGCAAAAACTTTCTAAAATCCGTGGGCAGAAGAGAAAAATACAATCCTTAGCAATGATGGATCAGTATAAAGGGGATATCTTATGAGAAAAATCGAAAGAGAACAAAACACGGTTGGTATTATGATTAACTTTTACTGTGGGAAAAAACATAAAAGGAAAAGCTCTCTCTGTGAAGAGTGTGGTGCGCTACTGAAGTATGCCCGGGAGAGACTGGAAAATTGTCCCTACGGTGAAGAAAAAAAGTCCTGTAAAAAATGCATCACCCCCTGCTATGCACCGGAAAAGAAAAAAAGAATTAGGCGGGTAATGGGTTACTCGGGGCCGAGAATGATATATCATAAACCCCTGGAATGGATTACCCATCTTTTTAAGTAGCATCATAGACCAGCGCAGCATCATAAATCCGCTGAAGAGGCGCTTATAACCTAAAACAGGAGGAAAAAACAATGAAAATAATTAAAATAGCAGGATGGGTAGGGGCAGTAGCCATGACCTTAGTCATTGGAAATGCTTTCATTAATGGAAATTTTTCCGAAGACGGAGGGGAACTGCTAAGAAATCCATGGGGACTGGTTTCTCTAGTGGATCTTTACGTAGGTTTTATTTTATTTTCCATCTGGATCGTTCTTCGGGAGGAAAAAGTATCGGCAATTGTACTGTGGGTTGTGTTTATGATGATCCTAGGTTTTTTTACGGGCAGCCTTTACGTGTTAAAGGCCGCCTATGAGAGTAAGGGGGATAAGAAAATTTTTCTTATGGGAAAAAATGAATAGGATGAATGGATTATAAAACAAAAAAAGACCGGCGGCTACTTGGAGGTAGCGCCGGTCTCTTAAATGTTTGTATTTTTTACTTTGCAACTATTTCTCCAGCAGATCCGGTCTCACTTTAGATAAAAAGCGAACGATCAATGCGGTGATGGTAGCTTCTAAACCAATCCCTACCACTAATATACCGATTAAGGCAGCCCAACCGCTTAAAGCGAAATAATCAAGGTTCTGAACCGCTTCAACAAAGCTCTCATCATCATGGTGATGGCCGTCATCGTCATCGTGGTGATCGTCGTCGTGATGGTCTTCATCGTCATCGTGGTGATCGTCGTCGTGATGGTCTTCATCGTCATCGTGGTGATCATCATCGTGATGGTCCTCATCGTCATCGTGGTGATAATCTTCATCATGGGCATGATCGTCATGGGGCACAACTTCCGGCAATCCTACAGTAGCGCCGACGATTCCCACCATCATGGTTAAAGAAATCAATAAAGCAATTACGGTGGCTCCGACAGCAGATTTTGTCGGGGTCCAATTCTTAGCAAGCGTTTTGAATAGATAATATCCGATAATTACTTCGGAACCGATCACTAAGGTGTTGATCCCTACAATGGTAATACCTCCATGGCCAAAAAGGGCCATGATAACATTTACGGTAAAAACCACGATAAACCCGAGGCTTGGACCCACTAAAATACCGATAAGCACCGCCAGGCTAAAATGAAGGGGAATAAAACCTATGGGAATAGACATTCCTATCAACATAATTGCTGCGGATATTCCTGCTAAAGGGACTTTTCTTCCCATATCTTTGTCTCCGATTTTTTTAATAAGGACAAAAAGCATTACCGCAGTAAGTATGTAGCCTGAAATCCACCAAATATTGGGGATAATGCCGTCGGGAATATGAATATGACTCATGCAACTCACTCCTTTGTTTTTTTAAATGCAACTCACTTGCATTTATAATTATTATCAGTATAACTTTCATGTTTTATTTTGTCAAATATAAGATTCCTGTCATTGGAACTTGAAATATAAAAGCCGCCAAGGCCTAAAAACAGGCGTCGGCGGCTAAAACTCTTTTAAGAGTTAAGGTACAGGGATACTTATAACTTGGTGCGTTTTTTTCGGAAGGTACTAAAAAGTGTTTTTATAAATGAAAAAAATAAGATTATCCCCGGTATTATTAAATAATCACGAAAAGCGGTGAATATGATCTCCCTATTAAATGAGAATGTTGCCCCTTCAAATGTGGTGAGAATTCCATAGGCAACTGTAATGGTTATCAGGTACATCACGGTCCCTAAAATGAAATAGGGCTTGCTTTTTCGGATTTCTGTTTTAAAATTCTTTCCAAAACTTTGATTGTATTCCATGCTTATCATCCCTTCATAAATACTTTGTCAACTGTCTTCATTGTATTAGACAATGGAGTTCTTTACAAGAAAAAGTTATTATTTTACCGGATAAACATTTCAGTGGTTACCATTTTAATTTAGGGTATAAAGCACTTAACAGATAATTGTCCGGGAAAGATAAGAAAATCCGAATTATAATTTAAGATAAGAATTTTTATGCTGCAGTGTATTAAGGAGGTCGAAAGGGGTGTTAATGTGAACAGTTTTTTTTCTGATGATTATTATAAATGTATTTTCGAAAACAGTCTCGATGCGATTATGATCA
>SKRE01000051.1 GCA_007118655.1 Clostridiales bacterium
GCCATGACCGCGGACTGGGCAAAGATTCCCCATGAGGTGCTGGACACCATGTCCCGGCGAATCGTCAATGAAGTTGAGGATGTTAACCGAATTGTGTATGATATTACCTCGAAGCCCCCGGCAACGGTGGAGTGGGAGTAAGAATAACCGGCTTGGATTTCTGAATTTGATCAGAAATCCAAGCCTTTTTTGTGGGCAAAAAAGCAAGAAAAAAAAGCAAAAATTAATTGGCATATATTTTAGTCGGAATACTGGAAAAATTTCAAAAGAAAGCATATAATGATTAGAATGATAAATAAGAAAAGAGGTGCGACATGAATATACTTATTGAAGAATACACAGCGGAAGACATGAAGCGGATCACCGCCATTTATAATGAAGGAATTGAAGATCGGGAGGCCACATTGGAAGTGGATATCAAAACCGTGGAAGAGGTGGAATCCTGGCTGTCAGGAAAAAGTCCCCGTCATAAAACCCTAGTGGCGAAAAACCCCGAGGGCTTACTGTTAGGTTTTGCCACCTTAAATGTATTTAACCCCAGAGACTGTTATGACGGGGTAGCGGATTTTTCGATTTACATTAAGCGCAGCTATCGGGGCCAGGGCATCGGCAGAGCCCTTCTTCGGGAATTGGAAAAAACCGCAAAGGATCAGGGTTTTTATAAACTGGTGCTCAGTACACCGGATCAAAACGAATCCAGCAAAAAACTCTATCAAAAAGCGGGATTCACCTTGGTGGGAACCTATAAAAACCAGGGAAGAATTGATGGAAAATGGGTAGATATTACGGTCATGGAAAAAATGCTGTAAAATCCGGGAAAGGGAAAACGGAGAAAGGGGTGAGGTCATGAACCAAATCGGGGAGTCAGGGAAAGCAGGGGAAGCTGAAACAGCGGTTGGTAAAAAAAGCAGTATGTATCAAAATCGAATACCGGTGATTCTTTTGTTGTGCGCATTTTTGATTTATTTAGCGGCTTCTGCAACAGACCGGCAGCTGATCAGCAATATTATTGCACCGATATTTGCCTTTGGTGCGGCCTACATTATTTATCAAGGACAACATAAGCGCAGGGACAGTGTATATCTATGGTTGTTCTTCTTTGCGGTAACCTGGGGAATTGCGGATGCCCTGTGGCTGGTTTCCGAGCATATACTGGGGGTAGAGCCTCTCGCCTCGGTGATGGTGAATGTTTTTTACATAATACCGAGCTTTTTTCTTGTAGTCATGGTCAGCTTTTTTTATTATTCCAATGTGGGAAGATGGAACCGTTATCAGTTGATGCTGGATGTGCTGGTGGTCACCGGGGTGATTTTATCCATTGTCTGGAACTTTTTGGGGAACATAACCGAGGTTTCCAATCTGGAGATCGGCGAGCTGATAACCCTGGGATCTTATTACTTAGCCGATGTGTTTGTGTTGACGGGAATGATCATTCTTCATATTTCCACTCGAAAAAAACGGGATAATCCGGGAAATCTCTGGATATTAACCGGGGTGATCCTCTTTGTGGGAAGCAATTCTTACTTTACCTATCTTTATTTTAACCACAGCTACACCGCCAACAGTTTGGTGGATGTGTTATATTTTTTACCCTTGGGGGCCTTCGGTCTCGGGGCAATCTATGATAAAACAGAGAAAATAGCAGGCACATCGGAAATTTACACCCTGCCTGAGAATTACGGACGGGTAACACAGCTTAAATACTTCATAGCAGGACTGCTGATATTATGGTACCTGCAGGTAATCAACCTACATATTTTTATCATGCTGGCAGTTTTTTTACTGTTTCATAAGCTGTTTTCTTCTTATATTCAACTGTCCATCAAAAATGAATATCTTTTATTTAAGGAACAGGAACAGAACCTTACCCTGGCAAAGCAAATTGAAAAGAAAACCCGGGAACTGCAGCGGGCGAAAGATATTTTAGAGGAGTTTTCCTACCGGGACAAACTGACGGGGCTTCGAAATCGGCGGAGCTTTGTGGACTATATGGATCAGTTGACGGAAGAAAAAGAGCAGCCCTTTACCCTGTTTTATATGGATTTGGACCGATTTAAGTTTATTAACGATGCCCACGGCCATGAAATTGGAGACCGGGTATTAAAACATATCAGTCAGCAGCTGCTCTCAGGAGCAGAAGAAGCGGGAGGGCTTTTTCGAATCGGCGGGGATGAATTTGCCCTGGTTTTGCCGAAGGAACGGTCGAAAGCCGCCTTGGAAGAGGTTGCCAAGGATATAATCCGGGCAGTACAAAAGCCCATAGAAATACCGCCCTACGTCTTCTATGTGGGCATCAGTATCGGTATTGCCCGTTATCCCGAAGACGCCTTTAATCGGGAAGATTTAATGAAATACGGGGATATGACCATGTATGAAGCAAAAAATCATCATCGAAAAAAGGGATATCTGTTTTTTAATCATGAGCTGCAGGGGGAAATGGAAAAAAAGCATGAAGTGGAAATGATGCTTAAAAAAGCGGATTACGACCGGGAGTTTCATTTGGTTTTTCAGCCCCAATACCGGATCGAGGATCAGAAGATGATCGGCTTGGAAGCCCTGCTTCGTTGGAAGCAGCCGGAGGCAGGCAACATTTCTCCCAAGGATTTTATCCCCATTGCGGAAGAGACGGGGCAAATCATCTCCATTGGGGAATGGGTCATGGAGCGGGCCCTGGAAGAGATTAAAATATTCAATGAAAAATATGATACCAACTTAAAGATGGCGATTAACGTATCACCGGTGCAAATTGAAAATATGGATTTTCTTCCCTGGATCGGGAAAAAACTCCGGGAAAAAAGTGTGCATCCCTACTGGGTGGATATTGAAATTACGGAAGGGGCCACGATCCACAGCAGTTTCTCCATGGAAGAGATCTTTGTGGGACTGGCGAATTTGGGGATCAGCGCCTCCATTGACGACTTCGGCACCGGCTATTCCTCCCTCAGTTACATTAAGCGATACCATATTGACCGCTTAAAAATTGCCAAGGAGCTGATCGATAACATTACCGAGGATGAAAATTCCCGGCTGATTATTCGAGCCATCACCATGATGGCCCGGGGCATGGGACTGAAAACCATTGCGGAGGGCGTGGAGGAAACCGGTCAGTTAAGGATTTTACAAGCAATCGGCTGTGATGAAATTCAGGGATACCTTTGGGGAAAGCCCAACCCCATGGCGGTGGTGGAAGCGGAAAACGTGGTGATACAAAAGGCCGCAGAGCATTAAGGAGAATCATGGCGTATCCCGGGTCTCTGTGTTA
>SKRE01000031.1 GCA_007118655.1 Clostridiales bacterium
ATCCTGTTTTCCTCTCTTTAAAGCTTGTCTTCAAGTTTTTCGATACGCTTAATCAACACTTTTCGGTTACCCCGGTCCTCCAGGATGTCCTCCCTCTGAAACTCTTTCATTTTCCGAATTACCGTTTCCCGGGCAATGCCGGCGAGGCTTGCCATCTCCTCTCTATTCATGGTCAGGTCCAGAAGGATTCCTTCAGAGGTTTCTTTCCCGAATTCCTTTACCAGGCTAAGGAGCATACTGGCCACCTTGGCATCAGAATTTCCGATGGATAAACGCTCTACTAAGGATTCGATGCTGTTTATCCGGTCATAGGCCTTTTCCAAGACTTTTAAGGTCATCTCGGGATTTTTGAGAATAATAGCGTCAAAAGAGCCCTTTTTCAAAATGCTCATTTGAGTAGGTTCAATGGCCGTGGCATCAAACTCGAAGCGGTCAGCTTTCAACAGATTAAAGGCTCCGATAAAATCCCCCGGAGAGTAAATATAAAGAATCTGCTCCTTTCCGTCGGAAAGGGATTTGGTGATTTTCATTTTTCCCGAACATACGATAAAGAGACCGTCGGCTTTATCCCCACGGCGAAAAATCCGGTCTCCTTTTTTATAGTCTCGGATCATTACTTCTTCTGTCAGTTTTTCCAATTCGGCTCTGCTTAAAGAAGAGAGCAGGGGAATCTCTTTGATGCAGTGTTCTCCCTGACAATTTTGACAGGGGTTATGAAGTTTTGCAGAAGTGTTTGGCATACTACCACCCGCTTTCCTATCCGGTTCTTCGTTCTTCATTCATTTCCAGAAGTTTTTCTAAGAATAACTCATACGCCCGGGCTTTGTCAATATTCATAGGAGGGGTTTCCAATAAGGGGTCTTTTCGGCCAAGTTCCTGATACTTTAAGGTGCCCATTTTATGGTAGGGCAGGATTTCTACTTTTTCAATCTTGTGCTGATAGGGAGCAATCATTTGGTACAACGCTTTCATACTCTCATTGTTGTCAGTGTAACCCGGGACCATCACATGGCGGATCCAGACCATTCCCTGAATTTTAGGGATTTCTTGGAGGAGACGCCGGGCGGGGTCCAAATTTTTTCCTGTAAGTTTAAGATGCTCCGAATCCGTTACATGTTTAATATCCATTAACAAATGGTCCACATAAGAGAGCAGGTCCCCTAAATTTGTGGTGAGCCGTTCCGTCGTGGAGTCCGTTGAAACTTCGTTAACTTCAACGTCAAGAAAGTTCTTTCCCCCTCCGTATCCGCTGGTATCCAGAGCGATTGAAATTCCCTCCTTTTTCAGCATCGGAAAAAGCACTTTTAGGAACTCCATCTGAAGCAGGGGCTCACCGCCGGAGATGGTTATCCCGCCTCCCGACCGGCGATAAAAAGGCTTGTAGCGCTTGGCAATGGCAATCACATCTTCAGCGCTCATCTCCATACCCCCTTCAAACTTTTGGGTGTCGGGGTTGTGGCAATACAGGCATTTCAGAGGGCATCCCTGGAGGAAAAATACGGTTCGTATACCCGGCCCGTCATGAAGACCCATTGTCTCGTAGCTGTGTATTCGTCCATTCATTGTAACCCTCCTCTACCTATCTTGTACCTATCTTGCATAGGCGACTTTCAATGTTATTGACATAGCGATGTTTTTTCAGTGTGCTTTCATTGGAAACTCTACTATTAAGTCTTATTACACTTTCTTAGGCACTCTCGTGGAAGGTTCGTGCAAGAACTTCCTCTTTTTGCTCTTGGGTCAATCGATTAAAATGCACTGCGTATCCGGATACCCGAAGAGTCAATAAGGGATACTTTTCCGGATGGATCATAGCGTCTTCCAATACCTTTCGCTGCACGGCGTTGACATTTAAATGAAAAGCTCCCTGGGCGAAGTAGCCGTCCAGTATGCTGCTTAGATTTAAAATTTGCTCCTCTGCTTTTTTTCCCAGGGCCTTTGGTGTAATGGAGAAGGTATTGGAAATCCCGTCTTTGCACACTTTATCGTAGGGCAGTTTTGCCACGGAGTTAAGGGAAGCCAGTGCCCCCCGCTGATCCCGTCCATGCATGGGATTCGCTCCCGGTGCAAAAGGTTCTCCTTTTTTCCGTCCGTCGGGGGTAGTTCCGGTTTTCTTTCCGTAAACCACATTCGACGTTATGGTCAGCACCGAAAGGGTGTGCTCCGAATTTCGGTAGGCTTTTGTTTTTTTCAGTTCCTTACTGAAGTCTTCCAACACCTGTACCGCAAGATTGTCCACCCGGTCATCGTCGTTTCCGTAGGTTGGATATTCTCCGGTTACCTCAAAGTCTACGGCGATGCCCAGTTCGTTTCGAACCGGTCGCACGTCAGCGAATTTGATCGCCGATAGGCTGTCAGCCACAATGGACAGTCCCGCAACCCCAAAGGCCATATATCGGTGGACCAGGCTGTCATGGAGAGCCATTTGAGAGGCTTCATAAGCGTACTGATCGTGCATATAATGAATGGTATTCATGGTTTCCACATAAAGCTTCGCTAAAGACTGATTCACCTTTGTAAAGTTTTTCATCACCTGACCAAAATCCAAGATTTCTCCTTCTAAGGATTCAATTCCTTCAATCATCTTGATCGGCTCCCCATTCTCTCCTGTTATCATCTCATCCCGACCGCCGTTGATGGCATAAAGCAAGGTTTTCCCAAGATTTGCCCGGGCACCGAAAAACTGCATTTCCTTTCCGATTTCCATCGCTGATACGCAGCAGGCAATGCCGTAATCATCGCCGTAAATCCGCCGCATTAAGTCGTCGTTTTCGTATTGAATGGCCCCGGTTTCTAAAGACATTTTGCTGCAGTAATTTTTAAAGTTCTCCGGCAGATCCTCGGACCATAGCACGGTCATATTTGGCTCCGGAGCAGAGCCTAAGTTCGTTAGAGTATGGAGAAAACGGTAAGCGGTTTTCGTCACCAAAGTCCGCCCATCAACACCCATACCGCCGATAGCCTCGGTAATCCAGTTTGGATCCCCGGCGAAAAGCTCATTATATTCCGGGGTTCTAAGGTGACGTACCATTCGAAGCTTAATGACCAGATCGTCAATGAGCTCCTGAGCCTGTGTTTCATTTATAACTCCCCGCTGTAAATCCCTTTCAATATAGATATCAAGAAAAGCTGTATTTCGCCCTAGGGACATGGCCGCTCCGTTGTTTTCCTTTACCGCAGCCAAGTAGGCGAAGTAGAAAAACTGAACAGCTTCCTGAGCAGTGTCCGCCGGTTGGGTAATGTCATAGCCGTAACTTGCCGCCATTTTCTCCATCTCTTCAATGGCCCGGATCTGCTCTTTAATCTCTTCTCGAAGTTTTATAGTCTCCTCTACGGAGCCCCCCTCAATATCGTCCTTCTCCTTCAGCTTCTCTCCCTTTAGTAATTGGGATCCGTAAAGAGTCATTCGCCGGTAATCACCGATTATTCTCCCCCGACCATATGCATCAGGCAGTCCCGATAACAGTCCCACGGACCGGGCTTTTTTCATCCCCTTTGTATAGGCATCAAACACCCCGTCGTTGTGGGTTTTTCGAAAGGTAGTAAAGGATTTTTCCAGTTCCGGATCCATTTCATGATCATAGGCCTTTAAGGCGTCCTGTACCATTCGATAGCCCCCGTAGGGGTTTACGATCCGTTTTAAAGGCTGATCTGTCTGAAATCCGTGAATCAGCTCTTCATCCCGGTCTAAATACCCTGGAGGATAATTGGCAATGCCGGAAAACCGGGTGGTATCAATGGCAACTTTTCCCTCTCTAATCTCCTCGGTAATGGCGGTCTCCGCCTTGTCCCAAAGACTCTTTGTTCTCTCGGTATACCCCTCTAAAAAACTATCATCTCCTTCATAGGGAGTGTAGTTTTGTTGAATAAACTCCCGTACATTTATACCGTCTTTCCATTGAAATCCTTCAAACCCTTCCCATGCTTTCATCGGCTCCACTCCTTTATTTAAGCTCTCTAATTTTATCAATCATTCCGCACCACATATATCTTGGTGCCTTAGTATTTCATGTGTTTCTATATAACTATATCCAACGGATTACATCCGCTGTCAAAACCATTATAGTTCTCTTTTTTTCTTTTAGCAGTGACCGGGGTCACTTTTAGGAAATTTCCTGTTAAAGTTTTTAAGACCGGAGAAAAGAGGACAACGGAGGACAGGGGACAGGGGGACGGAGTAACTGTCCGCCTAAACATAAAAACGGAGCAGTTATCATCAGTGCCCAATCAGTAGCGACAATGAAAACAATTGCTCCGTTCTAAAATATTGTTGGTTTTTTTTTAAATCAAGGCCAGGAAGTCATTTCCTGCATGAGGACAATCACTCCGTACTCTGTCTTCTCTGTCTTGCTTGATTTTTATCCAATGTATTAAACGATCTTTGACAAAGCCCATTTTAAGGCTTAAGTTCATGGATCTTTGATTATCCTCTTCAATATGGACAAAGGGGATCTCCTCACGCGCTCTCAGCCTTTTGATCGCAGCGATGGTTACTTCATAGGCGTACCCTTTTCCTCGGTACTCCGGCAGAACGTGAAGAAACCCCATGGCTCCATCATCATGGGTTAGAATCCAGGCTACAAGTTTTTTATTTTTATAGATTCCCAGTCCGATACCTTTTTGGATTCGTTCAATAATGTATTCCCTAGAAGTATATTGTTGATACTTACTGTTCTCGAAAATGTATTGAGCGTCCGTTGTTGACAGTTCAAAAACGGCAACCCGGTTCTCGGGCAGTACCGCTTGATCGGGAAAATAGAGCTTTACGCAGGATAATATCCATTCCAGTCTTCTGTCTTTCACAATAAGCGGAAGCATCCAATCCTCGATAATAGCAAAATGCTGATCTTTTTCATTCAAGTATTTTAGTAACGCGTTCATTTCCGCTTCCGATTCGCTGCTGATATAAGTCCAGGCTTGGTCGCTTTTTCCTTTAACCAAAACCGAAGCCCCTTCAATATATATAACATCAATCCGATATTCTTTGATGAAATTGATTAAATTAATATTTCGGATACGGTCTTTATTCAGGATTTCCAATGCATCCTTTATGTTGTCCATGGTAACTCCTTTCGATTCAGTTTTCTACTTCTTGTATTTCCCCATCAGATATTCATTTACTCCTTCGGTGTAGAAGTTGGAAAGTACTCCGACGTTCCCGGTACTATAGTTTTTCCCATTATATCACTCCTGAAATTGTTAATAACCGAAGACTATAAGGCAATAAAGTAAAAGAGGACAGGGTGACGGAGTAATTGTCCTGTATTTGAATTTATCAAACAACAAAGGCACAATTACTCCGCCTCCTTGTCCGCAACCGTCACCGAGTCCTAACTCTATCTATGCTATGGCTTTAATCATAAACATCTCCATGGGCTGCTCGTATCCCGGGATTCCCAGAACTAAACACCCTGCATCTTTATAGCCCAACTTTCTGTAAAAATGTTGAGAGCTTTCATCAACTTGGGTCGAGGTCAGCACGGCTTTATAACCGAGTTTTTTCATTTCCTCTTCCCAGTGGTCCATGGCCAATTTCCCAAAACCTTTATTTCGGTAACCCTCCTCAAAATGAATCAGATTTACGAAGGGAATACAGTCCCAAAATAGGCTGTATCTCAGGATACCGATGCCCTTTACTCCATTTCTAATCACATAGCCTCGGCGGTCCCGCACTTTAAGTGAAAATTCTTCTTTCGACAGATGCTGATCTAAGGCAAACCAAAACTCCTGATCATTTTCTGAAACATAGTCCATCATAAACATTGTCAGCCTCCATTCTCTGTTCCTAGATCCCCTTATCTTACTATTCATTCCCAAAACCCTATCAGTCAACCAACGGGTACTCCAATTGACAATCAAAGGGTTCATCCGCTACAAGCTTTGCATTATATTCCTTAGCTTCTATGCATCCTATGTTTTCATAGAAAGCTACCGTTTCCTTCGATGAATGGGCGGAGATATATAGCTTTTTTGCCCCCATTTCCTTTGCTTTTTTTGAGGCCCGTCTAAACAACTCTTTTCCGATGCCCATTCCCCGACTGTTCGAAGATATGTGCATGCTCGAAAGCTGCAAATACTCTTTTTTTGAACCGAAATGTTCATTCTCTACGGAGGCGAACCCGATCAGTCGACTATTTGAAAAAGCACCCAGGACTACTCCTCCGGTTTTTACAGTGTTTTGCAAACATTCCACTAGAAATTTGTATTCATCAAAACCCCATTGTTCTGTAAAAACAACATCTTTTAATTTCCATTTTTCGTTTTCTTTACGCCAACATTTTTTGACTTCTTGATAACGGTCAAAACTATTGAATAATGCCATATCAATCTCCGATTCCCTTAATTCTTTATATAACAACAGCTTTTCCTCCTAATTTTAACTTACCGTTATTTTACCTCTTCCTGATACACTACGTTAAAATCTTCAAACACCACTGGAAGATCCCATGTAAACTCATAACCCATGAGTTTTCCTTCTTCCGTAAAAAATTTAATATGTCCCCTGCGCCAGGATTCCAGTGTATCATCCTCACCTTCACGTTTTGCAATATCATAGGTGATTTCTGAAAACGGAAGAATGGTTACAGCGGTTGTTTCAATTACGCATTTCGGGATACCCTCCCAATCAGTAATGATACTAAAATCCCCGACCTTCGGCACGGACTCTCCTTCTTTTTCGTAGCTTAGCAAACTGCTGGCCGTAGCCTTTTTTTGTCCTATCAACACTAAACGCAGTAACTCGTTTGCCCATTTTTTTGTCAATTCAAAATGAAACACCTCTACGTATTTGGTGTCCTCACTTCTTCCGGTTTTTGATAAAAACCTTATCCAAAATTCATCAATTAATTCCTGTGAATAGTTCTCATTTTCCACTGCTGACGCCTCCTTGATTTCTTCTCAATACAGGGATACGGAGTAATTGTCCTGTTTTTTAATTTATCAACCACCAAGAGGATAATTGCTCCATACGATCCCTGCAATCTATTTTGTTATGGGTGCACTTCTAAGGTAAAGACCACCATATAATCATTGTTTTTAATACTAAAGTCAATTGCCTCTTGGTCAGCTATTCCCTGGCTTTGAATACTTCCATCCCTTGACATGACTACAGCTGCAAGTGGGTAGGTCCCGGACTCTAGGGTAATTCGCTCTTCAAAGGAGTGTTTCAGGCTCCCCATACTTTCGGGATCTCCTAAGGTGGTTTGAATCGATTGGTGTCCTCCGTCGTCAGCAACCCCTAGAAAAAACTCTCCATCTTCATAATCCAGCACCAATAAACCCTCCCCTTCAATGTTTCCGCTAAAGGCCGGTGCATAACTGATTGTTTGCTTTCCTCCCTCATAGTAATCCGCCCTAAGGGTAATGCGTGTTTCATCTGCAACCCGATATTGAAAGATCCATTCTTTAGGTAGTCCCATAACACTAACCAGACCTTCGGCATCCTTCGATAGTTTTGCAGGTTCTAAGTAATTCTCCTCTAAGGCTTCTCCGCATGAGACGAGAAATAACACTCCCAGCAGCAAAACCATTCCTACACCGATCATTACCATTCCTTTTTTATCATGTTTCCTTTTTATTAGCTATTCCTCCACTTATATAGGTTTCAGAGATTCTTTCCTATCCTATTGCTTTGTTGCGAGTTATAGTCATAGTATATCGAATTATTAGAAATATCGTAAGTACTAGAGGACGGATTGTATCTCAGCCTAAAGACGGAGAGAAATGTTTTATTTGGTTCAAGTTTTTATTGAAAATTCAAAACATATTTGTTAGATTTTTACTTTCAGGGGTATGCAGTAGTTATCAAAGGGAAGCGAGGATCCTTGAAAATTAATTGGACGCTTTTTTCAAGGGGAGCTAGTAGCGTAACCGGCCAGTATTTTTATGCTGTGCCGGTTTTTTCTATGCTTAAAAATGACTTCAAGGGAGAACATTATAACAAACTCATGGGGAGGGTTGCCTGGAAGAAAACAGAAAAAGAATTTAGTAAAAGTTTTAGTTATCATTCTTACTTAAAAAATTTAAACTTTGAAGGGAGGATTTTAATTGAAAAAAGTTAAGAGGTTAATAAGAAGCACTGTGAGTTTTGTTGTGATTTTTGCGATGATGAGCAGTATGGTTTTTGCCGGTGTTAATTTAAATAACTTCTCTATCGATTCTTTTACAGGGGGCTCTCCTAATGAAATTTTGCAAGGGGATTTCGCAGAAATTGTAGTGAGTTTTTCTGGCGCAGGAAATATTAGACCCAATGAGGATAATAGCCTTAGAGTCCCGGTAAATTTTGTTATTAATGGGGATGGAGAAATTGACTCCACAGAAACTAAAACACAGATTTTTCCTGATAGCCCCGGTACTAAAACGTTGAACTATACGATCAGAATAAATACTACCCCTGATACACCATCCGGTTCTTATACAATTAACTTGATTGACGCAAGCTATGGCTTTCTCGATGGTGATGATGTCGAGGTAAGAATTAACAACGCAAATGTCAATTTTACCGTAATTGAAAAAGCACCTGACATTACAACTCTAGACGTGACTGCTAATGCTGAAAATAAAACTTACGACGGTAATACCGCCGCTAGCGTTACCTTACAATATGATGTAGGTGAAGACGACGTTACCGTAAACTATACCAATGCATATTTTGAGACCAGCAACGCCGGCAGTGACGTTTTAGTTACCGTTAAGGGTCTTGATCTAAGCGGCAATGATATGAATAAATATGAACTTGCTTCTACAACCATTACCACCACGGCTGATATTAATAAAGCGGATGCAGTAATTACTGTAGAGGGTAAAACCGTAACTTACAATGGTGAAGCCTACGGGGCAACCGGTACTGCTTTCGGTTTTAATGGAGAAGATCTGTCCGAATCATTAGACCTTGGCAACAGCTTTACCGATGTTCCAGGCGGAACAGCTGCATGGAATTTTTCCGGAAATCAAAACTACAATGATGCTTCCGGAACGGTAGAAATTGAAATTGGCAAAGCTACTGCGGATATTAGTATAGAGGGGCCTACGGTTCGATACGACGGAAATCCTCATGGTCTATCCGGAATGGCAACCGGTGCTGATGGGGTGAATCTTAGCAGTTTACTGGATCTAGGAGAAACCTATACGGAAGCGACGGTAACAGATATTGAGTGGACGTTTGCAGGAGACAACAACCATTCTGCTTCTTCCGGTAAAGCTACCCTTACCATCTCAGAAGCCGACTTACTCATTAATGCCGTAGGGGATGACAGCAAAATATACGACGGCGAAGCCTTTGATAACTTTGATGTAACTTATGACGGGTTTATCGACGGCGAAGATGCTTCCGACTTAACCGGAGAATTGGAGTGGGAAATTCTCGATGCCGATGGTGAAACAGTAGATGAAGCCATCAATGCCGGCACCTATACAATCACCCCTAAAGGATTAAGCAGTAATAATTATGATATTGAATTTGTCAGTGCAGAAATTACTCTTCAAAAGGCCGATGCAGAGATTTCTGTAATCGGTAAAACGGTAACCTACAACGGAAATGCGCATGGTGCCACCGGTACCGCAACCGGAATTAATGACGAAGACCTTTCCGAGTGGTTAGATTTAGGTGAAACTTTTACTAATGCTTCCAGTGAAGAAGCCGCGTGGAATTTTTCAGGACATTCAAACTACAATGGTGCTTCCGGTTCTGTAGAGATTATCATCGAAAAAGCTGAAGCCACTATTACCGTTTCAAATATTGACGTTGAATACGATGGTACTACCCAAGGTTTAGACGGTACAGCAATTGGTGTGAATGATGAAGATTTAACTGATCTTATGGACTTTGGAGAACGTTTTACCGACTTTCCCGGTGGAACTGCAACATGGACTTTCCCTGGAAACACCAATTATTTACCAGATTCAGGTAATGCAAAAATTACCATCACTAAAGCTGATTTGATTGTTACTGCAGATGACGACAGTAAAGTTTATGACGGGGATGCTTTTGATGCCTTTGATATAACTTTCGATGGTTTTAAAGGCGACGATGATGCATCGATGTTAGACGGAGAAATCCAATGGGAGATTCTCGATGCCGATGGTGAAACCGTTGAAGAATCGGTAAACGCCGGCACCTATACAATTATTCCTTCCGGTCTAAGCAGCAACAATTATAATATTACCTATGAAAGTGGAGATATTACTATTACAAAAGCCTATGCAGCGATTTCTGTAGAAGGCAAAAACGCAACCTACGACGGTAATGCTCACAGCGCTACTGGTACAGCACGAGGAGTAAAAGGCGAAGACCTTTCCGGTTTGTTAAGCTTAGGCGACTCCTTTATAAATGTTCCAGGCGGAACAGCGGATTGGAATTTTACAGGTAATGAAAATTACAATGACGCTTCCGGATCCGTAGCGATTGTAATCAACAAAGCCGATGCGGTAATTAACGTTCCCGATGTTGATGTAGATTATACTGGTAATCCTCATAGCGCTACCGGTACAGCGTTTGGCGTAAACGATGAAGGCTTGATCGAATTTATGGATTTCGGTGAAAGCTTTACAAACGCTCCCGGTGGAAATACCGAGTGGACGTTTGAAGGAAGTCAAAACTACAATGATGCCTCAGGAAATGTAACTATCCAGATTCACAGAGTGCATGCAGATATTACTGTATCAGACATAAGCTTTGATTATGACGGCACTCCTCATGGTTTAGAAGGTACAGCAACCGGCGTGCAAGGTGAAGACCTTTCTAACTTGCTGAATCTTGGTGATAAGTTTACAAATGTTCCAGGCGGCACTGCTACATGGACTTTTGGTGGCGATACCAACTATCTACCTGCTTCAGATAAAGCAAAAGTTACAATTACTGAGGCCGACTTAGTCGTTGCTGCAGTAACTGACAGTAAAGTGTATGACGGCACCGCTTTTGAAAACTTTAACGTGACAATTAATGGTTTTGAAGGCGATGATGATGCTTCTATCTTAGAAGGAGAACTCGAATGGGAAATCCGCGATGCTGATGGACATGTTGTTGAATCAGCTATTAATGTGGGGATCTATACGATCATTCCTTCCGGGCTAGAAAATATTAATTATGATATTGAGTTTCTAAATGCTGAGATAACCATTCATCCGCGTCTTATTACCCTCAAAGCAACAGATGCTCAGAAAATTTATGGGGAAGTGGATCCGGAGCTAAGCTATGAAATTACAATAGGTAATCTCGCTGAGGGCGATGTATTTACTGGAAATATCACTCGTGAGCTAGGTCAAAGTGTAGGAACCTATGAAATCAGAAGAGGTTCACTGGCAATAAATGATGTTTATGAGAATGATAACTACGATCTTACTTTTATACCTGGTGAGCTTAAAATCACCCCTCGTTCAATCACTATTACAGCGGATGATACATCAAAAGTATATGGAGAAACTGATCCCGGGTTAACCTATGGGATTACAGAAGGTTCACTCGCACACGGCGATGCATTTACTGGAAACCTCGCCCGAGAAGACGGAAACAATGTTGGAACTTATGGGATCACACGAGGCACACTATCTATAAATGATGTTTTTGACAATCCGAATTATGACTTAAACTTTATTGATGGTGAGTTTTCGATTACTGTAAAACCTATCACTGTAACCGCAGACGATAAGTTTAAAGTATATGGTGAAGATGATCCGGCATTAACCTACCAAATTACGGAAGGTTCTCTTGCATATGAAGATGCATTTTCAGGAGAGCTCACCCGTATAGAAGGCGAAAACGTTAGAGAATATGCCATTGAACAAGGCACTTTGCAATTGAGTGAAAACTACAACTTAACCGTTTTAGATGGTAAGTTCACTATCACTCCAAGACTAATTATTGTAACCGCAGATGATATAAGTAAAATCTATGGTGCAGACGATCCTGAACTAACCTTCACTTACGACGAAGAACAATTAATGGAGGGCGATGAAT
>SKRE01000097.1 GCA_007118655.1 Clostridiales bacterium
CATTAAGCATTAAGCATTAAGCATTAAAAATAACATCACTTTCCTAGAGGATTATCCTAGGGAGGGGGTGTTGTTTTTTCTATGGAAACATTTTGGGACTCAAAAGAAAAATTTTGCTTTCAAAAACCGGAAAAGATTGATATAATTTATACAATCTATTAAAATAGAAAGCTTACCGACAAGTAAAAATTCCTATAGAGAGGGAGCGGTTTGATGTATTTAGATAAACTGGATAAATATTCGGTCAGGGACATTATGAGTAATGACTTTGTTAAACTTCATTATTCAACATCCAGAAAAGAAGTCATTGAAAAAATGTTAACCCATCAAGTGGGGGAAATTATCATTTGTAACGATCGGGACGAGCTGCTTACCTTATTTACTTTTAAGGATATCTTCACTGCGATGGATGGGGAGGATGATTTCGATATCACCCTTGCTTCGGAAGAAAAAAAAGAGATCGTAAGCATAAATCCGGGAGCAAAGGCTATTGAAGCAAGGGATTTAATGCAAAAAAGAGCCGTGGGCAGATTGCCGGTTATGGAAGGGAAGAAGATCATAGGCATTGTTCGGGTCTATGATATTTTAAATAAAGTGTATTCTAAAGTAGACCAAATGCATGAGGTGTTCGGTACGATCATAAATAATCTCCATGAAGGGGTTTGCTTAGTTGATAAAGAAGGTACTGTAATTCTTTGGACCGAAAGAATCGAAAAAATCTACAATATTAAGTCCGAGGAAATTTTAGGAAAAAAGCTGAAGGAATTTTTCCCCACCGCCTTACTGTTAAGAGCCTTAGAAGAAAAAAAGACAATCGAAAACGTATATCACAGTCCGAAAAAAGACAGCTATGCCATCATCAGCGCCGTTCCCATTTTTATTGAAGGGGAATTTGCGGGGGCGGTATCCACGGATAGAGATATAACCGAGAACACAAACCTGTCTATGGAATTAGAGTCCGCAAAAGAGAAGCTGGATTTTCTCCAAACAGAAGTAAATAAAATACATGAAGAGCAGTATACCTTTGATAAAGTAAACGGGAAAAGTGAAGTTATACTGGAAAAAATCCATACCGCGGTCCAGGTAGCCAAGACGAACAGCAGTGTGTTAATAGGCGGAGAAAGCGGAACGGGAAAAGAGGTTTTTGCCAGGGCCATTCATCAGGCCAGCGATCGGGTGGGTCCTTTTGTGGCAATAAACTGCAGTGCCATACCGGAAAATATTTTTGAAAGCGAAATGTTCGGCTATGAAGGGGGAGCCTTTACGGGGGCCTTGAATAAAGGGAAAGTCGGGAAAGTGGAGTTTGCCGATAAAGGCACCCTTTTTCTTGATGAAATAGGGGATATGCCCTTGTATATGCAGGCAAAGATCTTAAGGGTGCTGCAGGATCGTCAAATCGTCAGAGTCGGCGGGGAAGAACCCATAGATGTGGATATCAGAATTATTTCCGCAACCCATCGGGACCTAAAGGCCATGATGACCGCGGGGAAGTTTAGAGAAGACCTGTTTTACCGATTAAATGTAGTAAATATTCAATTGCCCGGTTTAAGATTCAGAAAAGAAGATATTCCCCTGCTGCTTAATCAGTTTATCCATGAATTCTGCAGCGAAAACAATATTGCGGAGCCGAAAATTAATTCCGAAGTTTTTCAAGTTCTGATGAGTTATGACTGGCCCGGGAATATTCGAGAGCTTAAAAATACGGTGGAACACCTGGTTGTATTTTCTAAAAATAAAGAAATCGTTATGAGCAGTATCCCGGTACAGATTCTGGAGAAATTAGAAGGGACCAGGGAAATAAACAGCATCAAGACCTTTGAACTCCAGGAAAATATTAATTATATTGAGATTAATACCATAAAAAAAGCCATGGAAGCCGTGGAGGGGAACAAGATGCGGGCGGCAAAACTTTTAAAGATCCCCAGAAGTACCTTGTATTATAAAATTAAATTTCATAATATCAAAGAGTACTTATAAAAAAGCGCATGATTCCGTTTGATTAATAACAAACAATAAAGGATGGTGTCAGCCTGGTGACAAATGTCACTGTGTTGACACCGTCCTTTATTGCAAAGCAAAATAGAAGAAACCAGGATTTTAGCGGTGTTTAGATTTATTAATGGTAATAAATGGGTTATATAAAGGAGAAATGTCAGCCCGGTGACACATTTTGTTAAAATATTATCTTAACGAAATTTAATACTAAATCCTTTTATGATTAATTAAAAAAATATAAGTCCGGAAAATTCAAAGGATACAGGGGTTCTTTGATAAAAATTTAATTATTTTTTTTGGAGAATCAAAAACTTGGCACGGCAGTTGCAATATAGTTAAGTAACTGAAGGAGGTGAAGAAAATGAACATCATCTTGCAAATGAAACAACATGTAGGAAACGCTTGCAAACCCATAGTAAAACCCGGTGAAGAAGTGAAAAAAGGGCAATTGGTTGCCGTGCCTGAAGGCTTAGGGGCAAACATCCACGCCAGTGTATATGGGGTGATAGATACCGTAACACCAGAGGCGGTCACCATTATTCCTCATGCAGAGCAGCCCGAAGAATATGTAAAAATTCCGGAATTTGACAATAAATTAAAGGCCATAGAAGAAGCCGGCGTGGTTGGGGCCGGAGGCGCAGGTTTTCCAACTCATATAAAACTGAACGTAAACCTTAAGGGTGGCTGTATTATTCTTAACGGTGCAGAATGCGAACCCATTCTTTCTCACAACTTACAACTGATGGAAGAGAGCCCGGAGGTTCTTGTGAGAGGAATTAAGTATATAAAAGAGATCACCAATGCGGATAAGGGCTATATTGCCATCAAGGAAAAGCATAGGAAAGCAGTAAGAGCTCTTTCAAAAGTCTGTTCTTTGGAAAAAGATATCGAAATCAAGTTTTTACCGGACCTATACCCTTCCGGAGATGAGCGGGTTATTATAAGAGAACTCTTGGGAATAACCCTGGAACCTGGAAAACTGCCCCTGGAAGTCGGTGCAATCGTTCAAAATGTTGAAACCATCAAGCACGTGGTTAATGCAATCGAACGAAGAAAACCTTTCATTACCAAAGACATAACCGTAGCCGGCCGTGTAAAAGAGGGTAAAAAAGGAAAAGTATTTTTAGATGTACCCTTAGGGTACCCCGTAAGTCACTACATTAAGCTTACCGGCGGGTACGTACAACCCTTCGGCGAGATCACTTTAGGGGGACCTTACACCGGTCAGGCAGGAAGGGAAGACACACCAATTTCTAAAATCCTCGGGGGCATTTTAGTATCGATGCCGTTTCCTCAGGAGACAAGAAAAATGGGGATTCTGGCCTGTGAATGCGGTGCTCAGGAGGAACGGTTAAAAGAAATTGCAACCGCTATGGGAGCCGAGGTCATCGCAGAAGAAAAATGCAAACGAATGATTGAAGTAAACGGCAGATATCGCTGCGACAGTCCGGGGGAATGCCCGGGACAGGCGGAAACGATACTGACGATGAAGAAAAAAGGAATACAGGTTTTACTCACAGGAACCTGTGGAGACTGAACGAACACAGTGATGACTGTAACTCCTAGGTTAGGAGTACCAACATACCACAGTACGGATCATGTTTTGAGAGCATCCGGAGAAAGACTGGTTAGAAGGATTTAATATCACGTTAATTAAATAAACAAAATATAAAGAAGAGAGATAGGAGGAGACTTACATGGCAATAAGTGCAGAAAGTGCAAAAGAGCATATGAATGAAGTGGCAGTAGTGTGTTGTAGAACCGAAGCAGGTACCATTCTTGAAGCCGGTAATTTAGAAGATCCGGCAATATTCCCGGATTTAGAGGATTCAGGTTTATTAACAATCCCTGAGGACTGCTTGAAAATCGGAGAGGTGTTAAATGCCAAACTGGTTAAAACCATCGATTCATTAACTCCATTAACACCGGATTTATTAGAAGGGGTACAAACGATGGAAGTGGAAAGTGAAAAAACCGAAGCAACCGAAGAAAAAGCAGTGGAAGAACCTAAAGCAGCAGCGGCTCCAAATGTACAAGCAATTCAAACTGCAGGCGGCGTAGTAAAAATTCATATCGGGGAAGGTAAGGATATTAACCTGGAGATCCCTGTAAGTTTTGCCGGAAACATGATGGGAAGCAGTCAGCCCGCAGCAGCCCCTGAAACCGCAGCACCATCCGTAAAAGCAGAAACAGCGGTAAGCACGGTGAAGGAAGCTAAGGAAGCGAAAGAAGTTAGAAAGCTTGTTAAAAAGCACTATAAAATTGACAAGGTGGAGTTTGGACCTGAAACTAAAATTGAAGGTACAACCCTGTATATTAGAGAGAATGTCAATGAGGATGCAGTAAATGTAAGTAATCTTGTAACCGACATCAAAGTGGACATCATCACACCGGAAGATTACGACAAATACAGTGAAACGATTATGGACGTTCAGCCGATTGCTGCGAAGGAAGAGGACAGCAAGCTGGGTCAAGGAACAACACGGGTAATTGACGGAGTAGTAGTCATTGTAACCGGAACCGACGAAACCGGAGTGCAAATCGGAGAATTTGGTTCTTCCGAAGGCATTCTTGAAAAAAATATCATGTGGGGAAGACCCGGTGCTCCCGATAAAGGCGAAATCTTCATTAAAACCGAAGTTGTGATTAAAGAAAAAACAAACATGGAACGACCGGGACCTTTAGCCGCTCACAAAGCAACGGACTTCATCACCCAGGAAATCAGAGAAGCTTTGAAAAAAGCAGATGACAGCTTAGTGGTTGAAGAAGAGGAATTGGTTCAGTACAGAAGACCAGGCAAGAAAAAGGTACTGATCGTTAAGGAAATCATGGGTCAAGGTGCAATGCACGACAACTTGATCTTGCCAATGGAGCCTGTGGGAATTGTTGGAGGAAAAGCTAATGTAGACTTAGGAAATCTTCCGGTATTACTTTCACCCCTCGAGGTATTGGATGGAGGCATCCATGCACTGACCTGTATAGGACCTGCTTCTAAGGAAAACTCCAGACATTATTGGAGAGAGCCCCTAGTAATAGAAGTAATGAATGACGAAGAACTGGATTTAGCCGGTGTGGTATTTGTCGGTTCCCCCCAAGCAAACTCCGAGAAATTCTATGTATCGGAACGATTGGGAATGTTAGTGGAGTCTATGGATCTGGATGCTGCATTTATTACCACTGAAGGATTCGGAAACAACCATATTGACTTTGCCAGCCATCACGAGCAAGTGGGTATGAGAAACGTAACCGTAGTGGGAATGTCATTTTGTGCTCAGCAAGGTGCCCTGGTTGTAGGCAACAAATACATGAAGCATATGGTGGATCATAACAAATCGGATCAGGGGATTGAAAATGAAATTCTTTCAAACAACACCTTATGTAAAGAAGATGCGGTTCGAGCCATTGCAATGATAAAGGCCGCCATGACGGGAGAAGAAGTCAAAGCTCCTGAAAGAGCCTTCAATGCAAACGTAAAAGAGAACAATGTGGATATGATCGAACAGCAAACCAATCAAAAAATCGAACTGGTGCCCAACGAGCAGGTACTTCCAAAGAGCAAGAAAAGATTAGCCATCTACGAACCGGAAGCGGCCGTTGTAACCGAGTAACCAACTAATAAAGGGAAAAGGTGAGTTTATGAAATATGGCGACAAGATAATATATATGGAAGGCATCATTGTAGAGCTCAAAGATGGTTCTGTAGCCATTGACTTCAAAGGACGTTTAGGTTATCTAAAGGTGCCGATGCGTATGCTCATCAATGACCAGCCCCTGCAAGTGGGACAAGAGATCGGGTTAAACATGAGTTTTGTAGAAGTTGTGAATGAACAGGTTAACGAAGAATATATCAGCAATATTGAAAAGAGAAAAGAAAAAAGGAGGCAAAATAATGGATAACATGACAGTAGTAAAAGGTTTACAGTCAGAAATATTTGTACCGATTACTCCTCCGCCAGTATGGACACCGGTTACAAAAGAGCTTAAGGATATGAAGGTAGCGTTGGTAACCGCGGCGGGAGTACATTTAAAATCCGATGCTAAATTTAATTTAGCAGGAGACTTTTCTTTCAGAATGGTACCCGGGGATGCATCCGTGGAAGACATGATGGTATCTCATGGGGGATATGATAATGCAGATGTAAATAAGGACATCAATTGCATGTTCCCGATTGATCGAATGAAGGAGCTGGCAAAGGAAGGTTTTATTAAAGAAGTGGCATCCGTAAACCATGGTTTCATGGGCGGCGGCGGAGATCAAACGAAATTCCGGGAAGAAACCGGTCCCGAAATTGCGAGACAACTCAAAGAAGACGGCGTGGATGCAGTTCTTCTAACCGCTGGATGAGGTACCTGTCACCGTTCGGCTGTAATTGTACAGCGAGCGATAGAGGAATCGGGGATTCCTACAATCATTATTGCAGCGTTACCACCAGTAGTTCGGCAAAGCGGTACACCGCGGGCAGTAGCTCCATTAGTACCGATGGGTGCCAATGCGGGCGCGCCTAATGACCCGGTAATGCAACGGGGCATCGTGGTGGATTCATTAACCCAACTAACGGAAATCAGCAGTGCCGGAAAGATTGTACCATTACCATATGAGTATCTTGCGAAAGTATAATATATAAAAGGGAACCCTATCAATCTTCTTTTGAAAAGAAGATTGATAGGCCCCTGATAAATAGGGTGGTAAAAATGTTTATGGAAGATAAAATATACAGACGGCTTGTGATCAAAACCTATCATATAGATCGGGTTCAGCTAAGGGATAGATTCTCCATCGAGGGGAAGAAACTCGGTATTAATTTAGAAAAAATTGACAAAATTATATCAAATACCTCCTATATTAAGGAAATAGAAGTGGCAATCATTGAACCGAATCAACATGATCGGTGGACAAACAGTATTATGGATCTCATTCCCATAGCAACCAAGGTCCTGGGAAAACTGGGCGAAGGTACGACCCATACCATAACCGGTGCCTACGTACTGTTAACCGGTGTAGACGAAAAAGGGAATCAGGTGGCGGAATTCGGTTCATCTGAAGGGGTTTTGAAGGATCAGATGCATCTTAATAAAGCCGGAACACCTTCCGATAAAGATTATATTATATCCTTCAATGTAACCTTAAAAGAAGGAGCGGGAACGAACAGAATGGCTATTTTAGAAACCCATAAAGCCTGCGACGCCTTTATTCAGGAGATCCGGGAGAAACTTAAAAAAGTTGACAGCAAATCCTATACAGAAAAGCACATCTTCAATGATAAGCAGCGGATAAACGGAAAAAAAGTAGCAATTATTAAGCAGGTGGCAGGACAGGGAGCGATGTACGATAATCAAATTTTGCCTAAGGAGCCCAGCGGCTTTAGTGGAGGCAGATCCATTATTGATTTGGGAAATGCACCAATGATTTTAACTCCCAATGAGTATAGAGACGGTGCGCTCAGGGCAATGACATAAAGAGGGTGATGAAAAATGGGAGTTGGTCCATCAACAAAAGAAACAACCTTGCATCATTTCAGAGATCCGCTGTTGGATGTGGTTTCCAATGATGAAGATATCGATCTGGTCGGTGTGATGATCGTTGGAACCCCCCAAAGCAATGACGAGAAAAGCTTTGTCGGCAAACGTGCAGCGACTTGGCTGGAAGCGATGAGAGTAGATGGAACGATTATATCCGTGGATGGATGGGGCAACAGTCATGTGGACTATGCCAATACCATTGAAGAAATCGGTAAAAGAGGAATTCCCGTAGTGGGTTTAAGCTTTATCGGAACACAAGCGAACTTTGTAGTACAGAACCAGTACATGGATACCATAGTGGATTTTAATAAATCAGAAAAAGGTATAGAAACTGAAGTTGTGGGAGAAAACAATCCTGACTATTTAGACACCAAGAAAGCCTTGGCTTTATTAAAATTAAAAATGAGGGGGAAATAAGGATGAATTTTAGCAAAAGTATCCACACAATTGATTCCCATACCATGGGCGAGCCTACTCGTATTGTAGTGGGGGGAATGCCGAGAATTCCCGGTAAAACAATGATTGAAAAAAAAGCCTATTTAGAAGAAAATCTGGATAATCTTAGAACCGCCCTGATGCATGAGCCCAGAGGACACAATGATATGTTTGGCTCAATTATTACTACGACTCAAGAAGAGGAAGCGGATTTTGGAATTATATTTATGGACGGCGGCGGATACCTGAACATGTGCGGACACGGATCGATCGGTGCTGCAACCGCTGCGGTGGAATCCGGAATGGTAGAGGTTAAAGAACCCTACACCTACATTAAAATGGATTCTCCGGCTGGACTGATAGATGCAAGAGTCAGGGTGGAAAATGGTAAATCAAAGGAAGTAACGATTAAAAATGTAGCCTCCTTTCTTTACAAAAAAGATGTGGTCATTGAACTGCCTGAAATCGGGAAAGTTACCCTGGACATCTCCTTTGGAGGAAGCTTCTTTGCAATAATAGATTCTAAGCAGTTAGGCGTAAAAGTGGATGTCTCGGAGTGTGATACTTTGTTAAAACTTGGACTAAAAATAAGAGACATTGTAAACAAAACAGTCAAGGTTCAGCATCCTGAGAAACCTCATATTAATACAGTGGACTTAGTGGAGATTTACGATGAAGCAACCCATGAAGATGCCCACTACAAAAATGTTGTCATATTCGGCCAAGGACAGTTGGACCGCTCCCCCTGCGGAACCGGTACAAGCGCAAAGTTGGCTACCCTGTATGCTAAAGGGAAACTAGAACAGAACGAAGAGTTTGTGTATGAGAGCATTACAGGCACTATGTTTAAAGGAAAAGTTATTGAAGAAACCATGGTTGAAGACTACGATGCAATCATTCCGGAAATTACCGGAAGTGCATTTATTACCGGATTTAATCATTTTGTAATCGATTCAGATGATCCTTTGAAATATGGATTTGCACTATAAAACTAAAAAAATATAGGAGGAATGATCATGTTAGCAAACGTTGTATTAGGGGTACTAGGACTTTTAACATTATGGTTTTGTATTGTTTGGGTAAAGGGTTTAAAGGCAGAAAAGGCAGAAGCTCCCACCGTGCATCAAACAGTTGTCGGATTTGTAACCAACTTCTTTGATACTTTGGGAATCGGTTCTTTTGCACCCACCACCGCTTGGTATAAGACGACAAAGCTGGTAGAAGACAGAATTATCCCGGGAACACTGAATGTAGGACATGCTTTACCGGTTATTGTAATGGCGTTTATCTTCATCGGCAGAGTAGAGGTTGAGCCGCTAACCTTAAGCTTAATGCTTTTCGCAGCCGTTGCAGGAGCCTACTTAGGAGCCGACATCGTATCGGGACTGCCTGAGAGAAAAATTCAGATTGGAATGGGTGTTGCCCTGTTTATCACTGCAGGATTTATGCTATTAGGAATGCTTGATCTTATGCCTTCCGGAGGAGAAGCCTTAGGATTAACCGGAGGAAAATTAATCATCGCCGTAGTAGTGAACTTTATGCTTGGGGCGTTAATGACCCTGGGAATTGGTCTTTATGCACCGGCAATGGCACTGGTTTACGCTTTAGGAATGAGCCCGCTGGTTGCATTCCCAATCATGATGGGATCCTGCGCATACCTTATGCCCGCAGCAAGTGTGAAGTTTGTAAAGAAGGGCGCCTACAGTACTAAAGGAGCCTTAGGACTTACCCTTGGGGGAATCCCGGCAGTATTTATTGCCGCATACCTGGTAACTTCCTTACCAATGGATATTTTAAGATGGCTGGTAGTAGGAATTATTCTTTACACTTCCGTAACCATGCTTAGATCTGCAATGAAACCTCGAGATGAAAAAGCTCCGGAAGTAGCAAGCTAAGAATCACAAGCAGGAACCATCCTTTAAGACAATCAATCGTTTAAGAAAACCAATGGTTTTCTTAAACGATTTTTTTATGTCCCGATCCCATCAATCCAACAAAAACATAAAAAAAGAACCGGGTCCCATAAAGACCCGGATTCTTGTAAGCAGACGATTAAGTTAGCCTATTTTATGACTGGTTAATTCCACAGCTTGGGGCTCCCGTACTTTTTCCATACCCGGAGCGGATACTTTTAATGCGAGGAGCATGCCGATGATGCTGATCAAACCGGAAATAATATAGCTATAGGTATATCCCCCGGTAAAATCCCGAATCAGCCCGCCGGACAAGGGTCCGAATACTCCCCCGATTCCCCAGGCGGTAATCACAAGACCATAGTTGACTCCGAAGTTTTTCATACCGAAGTAGTCTCCGGTAATAGCAGGAAAAACCGTTAACATTCCCCCGAAGGTAAAGCCGACGGTGGAAACACTGATCATCAGTACTAAGGGTGTGGCGGCAAAGGGCAGAAGAACATAGGCCAACACCTGTAACAGAAACATCGCAAGCAAAGATTTGGTGCGTCCGATCCGGTCGGAAATAATTCCCCACTGCACGCGGCCAAAGGCATTAAACACGGCATACACCGCGGCTAGGATAAAGCCGTTTGTGATCCCCGCCTGTTCGAGGCCGATATTGGAAAGCTGGCCGATAATCAGCAGCCCTGCAAAGGTTCCGCAGGCAATCATAGACCAGAGCATTTTAAACTGCCGGGTTTTTATCATTTCTTCAGGTTCATATTCTTTGATTGCGGCATTGGAGTGGGAAGCTTTCACATTAATGGTTTCCCCGTGATCCGCCCCCGGGGGAAGATAACCCTCCGGCGGATTTTCAATCAGTTGAGCCAGGGCCAAAATACAGATGAAAAAGGCGCCCCCTAATACAAAAAACGTTGTTTCAATTCCATGGTTGGCGATTAGACTGGTGGTTAAGGGTCCTATGTAAACCGGGGCTAAACCGAAACCGCTGATAACAATCCCGGAAACCACCCCTCTTTTGCTGGGATGAAACCATTTTACCGCAGCCGGGGTCGGTGCGGAATAACCGGCTCCCATTGCAAAGCCGAAGATGATGCCGAAAGTAATCGTTAACATTAATGGAGTTAAGAGAAAGCCGGAAAGGGTCAGGCCGATTCCTGCAAGTACCGCACTTCCCATAATTATCTTTTTGGGACCGAGTATATCCTGCAATTTCCCCCCGGGTACCATGGAAAAGGCAAACATGGCACAAGCAACCATATAAGGAATTTGTGTGGCCGTTGCACTCCAGCCCAAATTCATCAGCGCTGCAGAGATGACTCCCCAGGCGTATAGTGTGCCTAACATTAAATTCACACCAAGACCCGCTAATAGTACGATGATTCCTTTATAAGTGTGTTGCATCCCCTCAACTCCTTTTCAATTTTCAAAAGATTGTATAATCTGTAATGCCATCTATCATTATACTGACACTTATATCCATATGCAATAGAATAAAATAAGAAAGTTGGACAATATATAAAACCGGTAAACCCTTCCTAATCAAAACGTTGAACTTTAAAGGAGTTGAGGTTTGAAAATATTTTAAATTATTTTTTATATATCACTTTTTTTAAAGGGACATAATCGAGGCGTTTTCAGTTGCTTTCAAAACCGGTTGTTGCCTAGGGAAAATACCGAAGGATTCACCCAAAAAATTTTTGAAAAATAATTGATTTGGAGAGGGTTTTGTTAAATTGTACTGATAAGACCCATAATTTACAACAAATGGTGCAAGTCCGGCATTAATGGGAGCATGTGCAAAGGATCACATTGCCCTGGTTTTTTTAACAAGAAACGGAAGATTCTCCGCTAGAGTAGTTGGAGAGAGTAAAGGAAATGTAGTTTTACGAAAAACCCAATATAGAATTTCAGAGGATGAAAATATGAGTGGAGAAGTTGCCAGAAACTTTATTTTGGGTAAAATTTATAATAATAAATGGATAATTGAAAGAGCAACAAGAGATTACCCTTTAA
>SKRE01000177.1 GCA_007118655.1 Clostridiales bacterium
GAATGACCGGTCTTGGTAAAATAAATAACTTTCGAATTCAATGGCTTTCCTCCTCATCATTCGCTCTTTTTACCAGCTCCCGGGCCAGTATATCCAAAGTATTGATAAACTCAATATTATTAGGAAATTTAAACATACTGTGCAGATAAGATAGCTCAGTGCAGCCTAAGATCACAACCTCAACACCCTCCTCTTCCACACGGTAAAGCAGCTCCTGGTACGTTTCTAACTCTATGGGCCGTTTTCCGGCTTTTACCTGTCCATAAATCATCTCTCTTAACACCTTTTGATCCTCCGGACCCGGAGGGATCACTTGAATGGAGCCCTTCCGCTTGGAAAAATCATAAATACCGGTCTCGATGGTTCCCTCCGTAGCAAAGATCATGATCTTTTTTTCAGGATGACACTTCCTGATTTTATCATAGGCCAGATCCACCATATTCACAATGTCCACTTCCACTTCCTTTTTAATCTTTTCAATATAATAGTGGGCTGTATTGCAAGGCATTCCGATTAAATCCGCTTCTCCTTCTTTAAGAATTTTTGCGGATTTCACCAAATAGGGCAGGGGATCCTCCCCTTGATAAAGGATGGCTTCGGTTCGGTCCGGAATTTGGGTATTGGAGTATATAAGGGTTGGGATATGTTCCTGATCAGATCTCGCCTTTGTATGTCTGATGATCAACTCGTAAAGAAGCAGAGTCGCCTCCGGCCCCATACCTCCCAGTATTCCAATGGTTTTCATGGCTATTCATCCTTTCTGTGGAAAATTTCTTCGACCACGGCCTGCAGTTCTTGATACATGGGATACGTGGCCAGATCCCCTAAAGAGTCCACAAGTCCCTCATAGTACCATTTCTGATCCTCGAACCCGGCGTTGAATCGTTCCCAGAGTCGATCTCCCATTTCTTCATAGGCTCGCATGATGCTTCTCGCATTGCTGAGTTTGTCTGCACACACAATAAGTTTTGCATCGGTATTCAGGGTTTTAATCGTCTTTATTGTATGACTCTTTCGAATATTCCAAGGTCTTTCATCCCGTCCTTCAAGTTCTTCCGAGGCCCCCAGTACCAGATCTTTTACCCGTTTGGAGAAGACTTTTTCCAGGTACGTAGTGTCTAAGTCCCCATCCTCTAAAGTATCATGGAGGATCCCTGCAGCTAGAATTTCCTGATCCGCTACACCGTTTCGTTGTAAGATCATGGCGATTTCAAAAGGATGTACAATATACGGAATATCCGTGGACTTACGCTTTTGATGTTCATGGATCTTTGCTGCGGTTTCTATTGCTTTAACCAAAATTTTATCCTTATGGATATTATTCATTGACTCTCTCCTTTACAGTATCCTGCGATTTGGTTTTGAATAAGTTTTGAATAAGTTTTGAATAAGTTTTGATAAGCTGGCGGAAGCTGGTTCTCTATAGGATAAGGCCTTTCGGGTTAAACCCTTCAAAGATCACATTGATACATTTCTCCATCGCCCTAGCATAAGCTTCGGGATTAGTCGCGGTGTACCCCAGAAGGATGTGAGCTTTATTATTTTGGATTCTTCCGGGAAGGCGGGATAAATACTCGATATCATAATTAATAAAATGAGGTTTGCTGACATGATTCAGCAATAGATTTTTCAATAAGAATTTTTTATAAAAGGGTAAATTTTCATTTACAAACATGCCGGATAACTGTCCTCTGGTGATCTTAGGCGAATGCTCTTTAAACCAGGCTACAGAATACGGATTGAAAGATTGTATGGCAAATGCGCCGTTGTAATTCCTCAGCAGTTCATCGGCTTTTTTCTCCAACGCCCCCACTTTTCCTCGATTTTTAATTTCGATCAACAAGGGAACTCTGCCGTCAATTAATTTCAATACATCTTTAAAAAGCGGGATTTTTTCCTGAGTCCCCAATAAAGTAAGAGCGCGCATTTCATCCCAAGTACACTGAGTTGTTTTTTTAGAATATCCCGTCATTCGCTCTAAATCATCGTCATGAAATACCACGACCCTTTGATCTTTTGTTAAATGAATATCCAACTCAATGGCAAATCCCTTTTCCACGGCTCGAGTAAAAGCCTTTATGGAATTTTCCGGTGCTTTCTCAGGACAATGATACCCTCTATGGGTGATGTAATAATCTTGTAACCACTTCAACTCTTCCGGTATAGCGGACTTTTCTTTTGTCATAATGGCCTCCTTCTTCGGCATAGCGGCTTTTTCTTTTGTCACAAGGGCCTATTTTTAGGCATATTTCCCTATATAATCTTAATTGTATATATTCTAAAGCAGGGTTGAAGCTAAGGTTATAGCACTCCGCATTACCCGGTATATATCCGATATATCTGCCCCTTGGTACCTGACGGTTCTTTCTCCGGTTTTCACTATTTCTGGGACATTCACTACTGCTTCCGCCATAACACTTTGCAGGAAATTGATCTCGATTGTGAGTTTCTCCGCTTTCGGCATAGGTTTAGCGGATCCAATGGATTCCATGGCTTTCTTAACCGATGCTTCATATTTTTTAATCACATTTTCATAGGGCAGATTTTTTGCACAGTACCGGGATAAAGCGGTTTTCACCGGAACCGTTTCGATCTCCCCGATTTCATTTTTCACATCTTTACAGACTTGTTGATCTCCGGAAACCAATATCACCGGAACGCCGAAAAAACCGGCAAGGCGAGCATTCAGTCCTGCTTCCCCCACTTCCTTATGATCTATTTTTATAGATTCTACCACCCCTCCGGAGTAGGTGTGATCAAAAATCCCTTTTCCCGTTCCCATTTGGGATGATAACCGATTAAAGCGCTCCGTCAAAGTTTTCGTCCAGGCCCTCCATCATTCCGTGGGTTTTCGGATAGCCGCTGATCATACCGGTTTTCGGATCCAACTCCTCAATTAAAATATTATCCATAGGTCCGTGGAAATCGTTTACCAGGATTTCCGTTGCGCCGTTTTCCCATAAAAATTTGCAGAGAAGATTAACTTCTTTGGTCATCAACTTCCGGGCCCTTTGATAATCGGAGCTCTCTCCCCCTAATTGCTTTTTAGATACAACCCCCCAGATTCCTTCAATGTCCGCCGATATATTAATTTTCATAAACCCACCGATCCTCTCTTAATTCTATGGACAAACAACGGTTAACCTTTGTTCTTTCCCCTATCCCTTATAGGGGACAAGCTGCTTCTTTAAGCACCGAACCCCTCCGGTGGGGTCCACCACATCCCCTTTATATCGGGGAATCAGGTGAATGTGAAGATGCATTATGGATTGTCCTGCATCCTCGCCTATATTAACGCCTAAATTATAGCCGTCGGGATGATATTTCTGATCCAAATATTTTTTCCCCTCCTGGAGCAGTTGATAAAGGGCAGCAATTTCCTCATCGGTAGCATCAAAAAATATTTTAAAATGCCGTTTTGGAATAAACAGCATATGGCCTTCATTTACCGGATACTTATCCAACACTCCGTAAGCTAATTCATTTTCTAATATGATTCGTTCATTCTCAAGATTGCAAAATATACAGTTCATATTTCATCCCATCTCCTAAGTGTATTATTATTTGTGTTTTATTCGAATTGTGGTCTTTTTATGATTGATCGTGATGGAGAGTACGGCGATTTCTTCAGTCTCCTCAATGGACAAAGAAATATTACAAATTATACCCAAGTAACCGCTCTTCACTCTATTGTTTTGCTCTATACTATTATTCGATAAAAGATTCAAAATTCCTCTATTTTTTATCAATATTATCATGGCACCTACGTGGTACCTGACTTGCAAAAATAGTTGCCCTAGGCCCCGAAAGCTTTTCTGATTGTAGTAAAGAAAAGAGAGGAGGTCATTTTCTCCGTCCTTTCTGTCTTCTTTGTCTTCATCTAGTTTTCAATGAATTACAAGAGACGGAGTAAAGAAAATAAAAATACCGCCTGAAGTATTGGGGAGTTCCCAAGCCTTGAGGCGGTTAATTGCTATTTCAGTTTACTATAAACAATTTTTAAGGTATTTTCTTTGATTAGATTTCCTTCTTCTCTAATTTCTTCACATTGCTGATTAATGGAATCTACATAAACCGGGTCGGATATACCTTGAAGATTTACCAGAACATTTAATAATGCCCCTTCCAAACCGGAGTAAGCTAATAAGGCTCCTACCCCTACATCCGTTATGGCGTTAGGATTCCCGTATTCTCCAAAGCCCTTTTGAAGTTTTAGAACTTCGAGACATTCTTTAGCAACCTCTAGAGGAATTTCCAGTGCTCCTTTGGTAGCCTCTTCTATGGCTCGTTTTCTTTCGGTTTTTTCTTCTTCCGTTTCTTTAGGCATTTTCATTGCTTCCATCACACCATTGAATGCAGTTGTATCTTTTTGCACCAGTTCGTTCAGCACTTCCATACTTTTGACCGCTTTATCAAAATTCGCATCTAAAGATTTTTGTTGATTCTCTTCCATTTCCCGGTATCGTTTTCGACCGATGGTAAGGTTTCCTACCATTGCGGTTAAACTTGCACCCAAACTTCCTGCCAATGCGGACACGCTCCCGCCTCCCGGGGCCGGTGATTTACTTGCAACTGCATCTACAAATTCTTTGGTTTTCATCTCTAACAGCATAAACATCCTCCTCTGATTTTATATTAATCCATTAAATGGGTTTCTAATATTTGCTTAGTTTCAAAGCCTTCCAATCCCAGGTAATACTCCAGGGAGTTAATAATATTCCCCAGTTTAATCGGTCCTACAATTTCAGAACCCGTAACCTTTACACCGTAACGCTCAGCTTCCTGTTTTACCAAGTTGAATGTACGGTATAAGGGAGTTTTTCCGCAATCAAACATATTCATGGAAACTACGGTGCCTACATGGTCCGGAAACTTGATTCCTACGGACTTCACCGTAGAAAAACCGCCGCTGGGTCCCCGTACCGCTTTAGAGATTTTTTTCGCAACGGAAACATCCTCGGTATCCAGAAAAACATTGTAGGCTGTCAATCCTTCGGCTTCAGCACTGACAATTGTTGCTCCCATTTTCTCTGACAATTTCCCATCTACACTAAGATCCGGTTTTCTATTCTCATAGTCTGCGTGGGTAGAATCTTCCAGTAACTCCTTTAATCCTTCGTACTGACCTTTTCGAATATAGGCTAAGGCTTTTCGTTCTTCACTGCGGGCATTTTCTGCGGCAAAAAAAACCGGTACTCCCGTTCTTTCATGAAGTTCTTTACCAATTTCTTCCGCCAGATTCACACAATCCTCCACCGTGGTGTTTTTAAAAGGAAATAGGGGAATGGTATCCTGCGCTCCGATTCGTGGATGCGATCCTTTTTGCTTGCTCATGTCAATAAGCTCCGTTGATTTTTCCGCCATTTTCAGCAAGGCCTCTTTTAACGGTCCGGGCTCTCCGATGGCACAAAGTACCGTACGATTAAAATCATGTTCCGGCTCACAGCTGACAAAGGTTACCCCCTCAACATTTTTCAATTCTCCCGATACTGCTTCAATCACCTCTTGGTTTCTTCCATCACTAAAGTTTGGTACTGCTAACATATACTTTTTTTCTGTTGACATTATTTAAACCTCCTTTTAGAATACTTTGATTAACAAAACTGGGTGTGGACTTCCTTGGTAACTAAAACATCAAATGCATAAAAATTGCGACTAAGGGCATGGCAATAAGAGTCCGTTGAACGAAGACAACCAGCATCTCTTTAAATTTCACCGGTAACCCCGTATTCATGATCACCACAACGGATTCTGCTAAGAAAATAATTTGCAGCATGGAAACCGCCGCAACAAAGAAACGGGTTTTTATATGCAATGTATCCACTTGATCCGCGATGGTCAAAACCGGAATAAACATTTCAGTGATTCCCGCTGGAATTGCAGCTGCTGCAACCATAGCATCCGGTACCCCCAGTATGGAAGTGATCGGATAGATGGCATAACCGATGATATCAAAAATCGGGGTATATTCCGCCGCAATCATTCCTAATATACCAATAGAACACAGTAAGGTTATAACCTTAGGCAAAACCGGGAAAGCATCAATGATACTGCGTACTACTCTTTTAGGCAGTGCTCCGGAAGCATGGGCCCGAACCGTTGCCCGATGTACTCCTCCTTTGATCATTTCCGGTCCGAACTTAAACCGGTCTTCCTTACGATCGGCTTCCGTTTGAATGGCTCCGTCATAAAACTCATCTTTCTTACGACTGATCGGAGGAATTCTGGAAATAATGGCAGCCATTACAAAGGTTAGAAAAAAGCACACCGCATATATTCGTAAAAAGTATTCTTCAAGACCTGCGGTTTGCATAACCAACACCGCATATCCCACGGATACCGCACTAAAACAGGTGGCAATGATGGAAGATTCTCTTTTGGTATAGATATTGCCATTGTACATTCTTCCGGTAATAATAATTCCCATCGTAGTGGATCCTACGAAGGAAGCACTGGCATCGACGGCACTTTTCCCCGGCGTTCTGAAAAATGGCCTCATTAAAGGTTCCAATATCACTCCAAAGAAATCGATGCAGCCGTAATCCGTAAGAAAGGGGATGAAAAATGCCCCTACGGGTATGATAAAGGCCACGCCCACAACCACAGGGGGAATAACCATTCCTCCGGTGGCGGAACCTACAATGATTTCCGGTCCGCTGAAAATTTGTGCCGTATCGAGAAAATATAGAACCGCAAAAATTCCACCTAATAGATAAAGAATCGGATGAATGATTGAATCGGTTTTGTAATACTGATACATCTTACTTTCTTCCGGAGAAAAATATTTTCCGATCACACTGGTAATTCCCGTTCCCATAAGAATAACGGAAACAATCAGTAAAGCGCCGACCTGAACACCGTTGATCGTTATCAACGATTCCACGATACCGATTGCAGTGGTATAAATAATACCGAAGGGAACCGAACCGTTTACGGGAACAAAAAATACGAATAATGCAATAGCTGTAATGCTTAGAAACTTTAATAAAGCTTTTGAACGCTCTGCTCCTGACAACTCAACAGCATCAAGAACTTTCGGATCGCTCAGGTCCAGATTTTCATAATCCGTCCCTAAGACTTTCTTATCACTTACATTTTCCAATAAAACCACCTCTTTTGATTTTTTTACTTCCAACTGCTTTACTCTTATCATTGCAAATTTCTAGCCAACTTTTAGGTTTCCATAAAACTTGTAGACTGCTGGGGATCACATAAAATCTATCCACCCTCCATTTCATGGGCTTCGTACCCGTTTTAACAGCATATATGTTTCTTGATATTATTTTGTCAATAACATTAAAATTCTCAACCTATACGAAAAAAACAATAAAAAAGAACATCCTCAGATGTTCTTTAGATCAATATCTCATCAACAGAAGAATCAATTCTCCTTCCGAGGAATTGTTTCCCCTTTTAAAAATCCAGCGCAACATTTAACCGTTTAGCTTTCTTTCTCAATGTGCTCTTTTCAAGTCCTGTAAGGTTGCTTAGTTCCGAAATATTTTTTGTCTTCCCCAAGAAATTCAGAAGAAGTTTTTCCTCATAATCATTAACGTGATTTTTAAAGGTTTTGCCCTCTTTTATAAAAACACCCCCAACCTCCGCTGCCCGTTCCAGAAATAAATGGTGTTTTTCAATCCGCTGGGCACTGGTTGTTACAACTGCCCGCTCAATCTCATTCTCCAGTTCCCGCACATTCCCCGGCCAGGGATACTCCATCAGAGCTCTTAACGCTTCCGGAGACATGGTTTTGTCCAGATCATATTCTTCATTGACCTTTTGTAAAAAATGTTTAACCAAGGGTACAACATCTTCCTTTCGTTCCCGTAGGGGAGGCAATGCAATCGGCACTACCCTCAAACGATAGTAAAGATCTTCCCGAAACTCTTTTTTCTTTACCATCTCAAAAAGATCACGGTTGGTGGCTGCAATAATTCGGGTGTTCACTGAAATGAGCTCAGTACCCCCCACCCGCTGAATTACTCGGTCTTGAATCACTCTCAGCAGTTTCGCCTGCAAAGAGAGCGGCAACTCACCGATTTCATCCAAAAAAAGGGTCCCTTGATCTGCCAATTCTAAAAGTCCTAACTTTCCGGCTTTCTTTGCTCCCGTAAAGGCCCCTTCTTCATAACCGAAAAGCTCAGCCTCAATTAAGCTCTCCGTTAGTGAGGAACAGTCGATTTTCATAAAGGGTCCCCGGTCTCTTCTGCTGTTTTCTTGAATCCACTTGCTTAAAACCCCTTTCCCTACGCCGGACTCCCCTTCTATTAAAATGTTCGAATCCACTTGTGCTACTCTTTTTGCCAGCGTCATAATCGTTTCCATCACTTTGCTTTTGAAAACTAAGGGGATATTCGGATCTTTTCTCACGGACAGGGCTTCCAATTTCATCTGAATATTTTCATTGATGGCTTTCAACTCGTTGCATTGCCGCTCCAGGTCTTCAAGCCGTGTCATATCCACAACACTGGTAACCGCATATATGAGCCGATCTTTATCAAAAACCGGAACGGATGCAGCGTAGATATACCTGTCATTAACCCGTTGAGTCGTGGCATAAGGCTTTTTTGTTGCAAGAACTTCCAGGCCCGCTGATTTCGAGTATACTCCCTCCTTTACCAACTCATGCATGCTCCTGCCGATAATCCACTCTCTTCTGATTCCTTCAATCTCCTGACATCTTTTATTATAGTATTGGGTGATCCCTTCAGTATCGATAATGTGAATCCCGACGGTAATCGCATCAAATATTTTTTCCGAATAAAACATTTCCATATAGTTCCCCCTCTTATCTTCGAATTAGCAGTACCGCTACATCATTTACATTGGTTCCGGTGGCCCCGGTGATGATCAAGTCGCCGGAGGCTTTCAGTGCAGTGTAGGAGTCATTGTTGTTTAGATACTCCTCCGGCGAAACACCCGCCGCTTTCATTTTCTCCACGGATGTGCCGTCCACCATGCCCCCCGCAGCTTCCGTGGGGCCGTCGGTTCCGTCGGAGCCCAGGGAGAAAAGCACCACATCTTTTAAACCCTTGATTCCCATGGCTGCGGATAAGGCAAGTTCCTGATTTCTGCCCCCTTTGCCGTTGCCAGTTACCCGTACAACGGTTTCGCCTCCCGCAATGACTGCACAGGGCGGCGTGATAACCGGAGATTCCCCTTTAAAATCTATAATTTCTCGAGCCATGGACGCCAGGAATTTCCCCGCATCTTTTGCTTCGCAGTCCAGAGTGGAAGTAATAATCATCGTTTCATACCCCAGATGCTTCGCACTGGTGGCCGCCGCTTCACAAAGCGCTCTCACACTGCCGGTGATAACCGTTTCGCAGTTTTCCACCACCTTAGGCGTTTCAATTTTGAGTATTTCTTTAATGGGATCCGCTACCTGAAGATCATATTTTTCCAGGATCTCTAAGGCTTCCTCCGCGGTGGAACAGTCCGGATAGGCGGGCCCGGATGCAATGGAGTCTAAGCGGTCGCCGATTACATCGGACAGTACAATGGAAAAGATGTCAGATTCTCCGCAAAGCGCTGCAAATCTTCCTCCCTTCAGGGCGGATAGACGCTTTCTGATGGTATTGATCTCTACAATATCCCCGCCGCTTGTCAGCAGTTGATGGGTAATATCCATAATGTCCTGAAGATCAACACCTTCCATGGGCTTTTCAAATAGTGCGGAGCCCCCTCCGGATATCAGGAAAATCACTTGATCCGCCTTAGTCAGACCCGACACCAGCTTCAGTACTTTTTCCGCCCCCTTAACCGAATTTTCATCCGGCACCGGGTGTCCCGCCTCCACAATCTCAAAACTGCCGATGGGCCCTTTAGAGTGGCCGTATTTTGTAATGACAACCCCTTTTGATATAGGGTCCCCTAAGGTTTCTTTTGTCGCCCTAGCCATATTCCAGGCGGCTTTTCCGATGGCAACGACGACGATCTTTTCTTTATTATTAAACTCTTTTTGCATAAGGGCTTTAATGACTGCCTCCTCGGGTAGTACTGCTTTAATCGTCTCCTTCACAATCTTCATAGCATCTTCTCTCAATGGATCTGACCTCAGGATGTTTTCTTCAGAATCCGGTCCATTGAACAGCTTGTCGCTTCTTGTTTTCATTTTATAATTTCCAACCTTTCTTTTTCTCTTATTTCGAAGAATCCAATAATATGCATGTATATATTATACCGTTTCGGTGTCAAGTGCATAGATAATTCTATCTAAGTTCTTCCCCGGTGAGTATTACCTATATATTTCGCCGTATCCCTTCATAACTCCTTTGTTTTTCTAAAAAATTCTCCCCTGTTCTTTAGAATTATGAAAATATTCTCTTTGATGGAGGTAAAAAAATAAAATCAATTACATAAATTACATTTTTATTTTCTCCAAAATGCAGTTATAAACTTTCTTAACATTTCCCTATTCTTCCAGTTTTGGATGTTCTTCGAATATTTCATAGTTGATTTAAATTATCACTATCGTTATAATGATATCTATTAAGCAACTTCTTTAATTTTTCTTATGACGTGAACTTATATCCCCCGGGATATGCATCAGCAAATTTGTAGTTAGTAAAGTGTTCGAAAGGAGACCAGTAATGACCCATAGTTATCGAAACAATATGACAAAATCAACCAAGAGCATAAGGCAAAGAGTATATTTGAAAAAACAGCTGCTATTATTAGCATTGCTTGCGGCCCTCATCCTTTTTATAACAGGCTGCACTCTCAATTCTGAAGACAATGGCGAAGAGGAAAACGATGATACCGGAGAAGTTGAAAATGAGGAAGAGAACGGGAAGGAAGAGGAAAGCGGTGAAGCGGAGAATGATGACGATGAGGAAGCGCCAGCCGAGCCCCAAACCCTAGCCGAGGAGCTGGGTATTGAAAAAATCAACCGGACCATGTACCCTCTCTTAACGATTTCCTACCGTGCAGATGCTACCCACGAGGCGGAGGTTCTCGGGGAGATATTAAAAAAAGATCCCCTAGAAGCCACCGGGATCGTAGCCAACGGATGGATTCGTGTAGAAACAGATAACACCGAGGCATACATCCATCAGGCTTTTTTATCGGAGGAAGAAATCGAGACGGTGACTTGGGGTAGCGGTGAAATGGAAGAGGAAATGATCCTTATTCCAAATCCTAAGGAAATTGACGCCATTGTCAATAAGGAGCTTGCCTTAGCCCCGGACTTTCATCCCGATGATTTAGTACAGCCGGATGTGATTTGGGCAGAAGTATCCAATTTTCGGTATATGCGGGCGGAAGCGGCAGAGGCTCTAGAGGACTTATTTGATCATGCTTCGGAGGAAGGCCTCACTCTGTTGGGAAGAACCGGATACCGAAGTTACGAGGCTCAGGAGAACATTTTTATCAACTTTGTGAACAACCATGGTTATGAAGAGGCGAGAACCTTTAGTGCAAAACCGGGGCAAAGTGAGCATCAGACCGGGCTCGCTATGGATATTACCGCCGATAGTGTGGACGGCGGGTTATCAGGAGATTTCGGAAGTACCGAAGAAGGTCAATGGGTAGAGGAAAATGCCCATTTGCACGGCTATATTATTCGATATCCCCGAGATAAGGAAGAAATCACCGGCTACATTTATGAACCATGGCACATCCGTTATGTAGGGGTGGACCTTGCAACCGAGCTTTACGAAACAGGGCTGACCATGGAAGAGTATTTCGGTCGGATACAATAATAAGTGTGGTAGGCTTAAAAACTTAATAGCCGCTGAATCACTGGATTACTGGATCACTTAAACATAAAAACCATTTACGAAAGGAAGATCAATTTGTTTAATAAAAAAATTATTCCCTTACTGGTACTGTTATTAATCGGAGTATTTTTGATCGTCGGATGCAATATTCAACAGGCGGA
>SKRE01000090.1 GCA_007118655.1 Clostridiales bacterium
GAAAAGGAAAAAATCCGCTTTCTTCGCCAGCACGGCACGGAAAAACTGATGAACCGGGCGAAGAGCAAGGAAAAGCAGTTTGAGAAGATGGAAAAGGAAACCGCCCCCACGGCGGGAAGAAAAGAAGCCAATATCCGCTTTAAACCCCAGTTGGAAAGCGGCTACGACGTCCTGTTCGCCAACGACCTGGCCAAGTCCTTTGAGGAAGAGCCCCTGTTTCGGGACGTCACCTTTGATGTTTACCGGGGAGAGAAAATTGCCCTGATCGGTCCCAACGGCGTGGGAAAATCCACGTTGTTTAAAATGATCCTGGGAGATCTGTCCTTTGACCGGGGGAAAATCCGGGAGGGCCACCATGTGATGAAGGCCTACTACGATCAGGAAATGGAGAATTTAAATCACTCGAAGACCGTAATGGACGAGATCTGGGATGAAAATCCGGGGCTCAGCCACACGGAGGTTCGAACCTACCTGGGATCCTTTCTCTTTTTCGGCGATGACGTGTTTAAAGAAATATCCGTACTCAGCGGCGGGGAAAAAGCCCGGGTCAGTCTTTTAAAGCTGATCCTGTCCAAAAGCAATTTTATCCTGCTGGATGAGCCCACCAACCATTTGGATATTCAGTCCAAGGAAGTATTGGAAGAAGCTCTGAAAAATTATTTGGGCACGCTCTTTTTCATCTCCCATGACCGGTACTTTATCAACCGGGTGGCCACAAAGATTTTGGAACTGTCCCCTACCGGGGTTACCGCCTATTTAGGAAACTATGATTACTATCTGCAAAAGAAAAAGGAAGAACAGTGGGCCCTGGAGGACGCGCAAATGGAGACCCTGGATAAGCCCCGGACCCATACGGAGAAAAAACAGCTGCAAAAAAAGGAACGGGAACAGCAAAAAGCAGTCAAGCAGCTGAAAAAATCCTTCACGGAGACGGAAGAGGCCATCGCCGCCCAGGAAGCTTTCCTTCAGGAGCTGGAAGAGGAAATGTGCAAAGAGGAAGTGTACTCCGATCCCGTGAAAAGCCGAAAGATTCAAAAAGACCGCCAGGAGGGGGAACAGAAACTGGAGGCTCTTTATCTGCAGTGGGAAGCCTTAGAGGGAGAAATAAACAATTCATAACCCCAAAGAAAATCATCTTGGAATAAAATAAAATTGAAGGGTTTAGGTCATTGGACTTAAACCCTTCCGTCTTTTTTTGCAGCAATCCCGTTCTTTGGTCAAGGTCCCCGGTCACGTTTCAGGTTGCCTTTTTTATTATGTTAACAGGGAATGTGACAAATAATTCTCCAATTTATTGTCTTGACATTTTCATTAGCATTTATAATTTCCTTTATCCACAGTTGTCCACAGATAACATGCTTTGTACACAGCTTTATCCACAGTTGTTATTCCCTATATCAGACTTATACATTTTTAATCCACACTATCCACAGATTTTGCCCCTGTTTCTATGTTAATATCTATTTTTTTTGATAGTTTATCATTTCCACAAAAATTTTAAGTTTCCGAATGTGGGTTTTCTTTTTTTGAGGATTCCGGTTAACATAACCTTTTTTTGCGGTCAAAAAAAGCCCCTGAAGCGGGGTTTTTGACGTAAAATGCTTCAGGGGAAAAACAGGACTAATAGACTATTTTAAGATTCGGCACCCCGTTTAAATTTAGGGGGGAACGTTCTCCCTTACGGTACTGATAGTAAGCGACACATCCAATCATGGCGGCGTTGTCGGTGCAAAGGGTTAGGGATGGGTACTGAACCCGGATCCCCTCTTCCCCTCCTCGTTTTTTTAATAGGGCCCGAAGACCTTTGTTCGCCGCAACCCCTCCCGCCAGCACAATCTTATCCATGTTTTTTTCTTTTGCACAGCGGATGGATTTTTCCACTAAGACTTCAATGATGGCCTGTTGATAACTGGCAGCCATATCCTCCATGGGAATGTCCAGTTTTTTCATTTTCTGCTGATTGATATAATTCAGGGCCGAAGATTTCAGACCGCTGAAGCTGAAGTCGTAGGTTCCCTCCTCCAGGTAGGCCTGGGGAAAGTCCAAGGCCTTGGGATTTCCCAACTGGGCCAGGCGGTCAATCTCCGGACCTCCGGGATAGCCGAGATCCAGGGCTCTGGCAATCTTGTCGAAAGCCTCTCCCGCCGCATCGTCCCGGGTTCTACCCAGCACTTCATAGACCCCGTAATCCTTTACATAGACCAGATGGCTGTGGCCTCCCGATACAATCAGGGAGATAAAGGGGGGTTTTAAATCTTTATCTTCAATAAAATTTGCATAGATATGGCCTTCGATATGATTCACTCCGTTCAGGGGAATCCCCCGGGCAAAGGCCAGTCCTTTGGCGTAGCTGAGGCCTACCAGCAGAGCTCCCACCAGACCGGGACCGTAGGTTACCCCCACATGATCAATATCCGAGAAGGTCTTTCCCGCCTCTTCCAGGGCTTCTTTAACCACATAACTGATGCTTTCCACATGTTTTCTTGAGGCCACCTCCGGTACTACCCCCCCAAATCGTTTGTGAATATCAATTTGGGAAGAGATAATGTTCGACAGCACCCATCGTCCGTTTTCCAGTACCGCCACTGAGGTTTCATCACAGCTGGTTTCTATGGCTAAGGTTATGGTCTTTTTATTTTCCATGAGCATCCATCCTAACTTCGCATTTGTGTTTGTTTTTACTATTCCGCCGACTGCTGCACCTTTGCGGGCTCTTTTCGATCCAAGGCTCTCGCCGCCAGTTCTCCCATTCCGAAGAACTTCATTACAAAGGTCACGGGTTTTCCCGCCACGGTAATATCCAGCAGCAGATACAGTAAGGTTCCGATCAACAGCTCTCCCACCAGTCCGTATTCCCGATCAAAATTCTTTGCCATCTTCCGTCCGATCCCGATCTTTACGATCAGGTTCCCTAAAAACTGGATGAAAATCGACAGGGGAATGATAAACAGCAGTAAGGGAATTCCGATAATGGTAATGGCTACGGTGACCGTGGCTACCTGCAGTACGATATAAAGCAGGATCCCCATGCCCAGTTTCCTGCCCGGGTCGATTTTAACACTTTCCGACATGGACGTAAATTGATCGGAAAACATGGATACAATAATGGCTCCGAAGATGAAGGCAAAAACATGAGCCAGTACAGAAAACATTATAACCAATATTAAAATAATTGGCAACGGCGGATACTCTCCCGGCAGCAGTCGATTGATAAAATCCGGAAGGAA
>SKRE01000084.1 GCA_007118655.1 Clostridiales bacterium
ACGGTATCCACCACGATTTTTTTTAAATCATCCCCCTGGTTGATAATGGGGGTTCTCAGTCCTCTTGTTACGGTTCCGATAATTCTTTCCATATAATGTCCTCCTAAAATTTACCTGTCAAGGTTTTCATAGTTTTTATTTGCCAGTATATCAGTATATCGGTTTTCCAGAAAAAAAACAAAAGAATTCATCGGTTTTTGAGAATTTTTTGTACCTGGGGCGCTCGTAAATGATGGGCAAAGAACCGTTCTTCTCCCACTAGAGGCCGAAGATACTTTCGAAAAGCCTCGGTGATATGATTTCCCTCCGGATTGATGAAATGATCCGGCATGGATTTCGTATATTTTGCCACTTTTTCCAAGGCGGTTAATTGATAATCCACGGAATAGTCTCCGGTCCGGTGAATGGTTACGGAACCGTCCTGATTGTGCCAAAGGGCAAATTGGGCGGCTTTTTCTCCTACTTCCCGGGCTTCATGCTGATCCACTTCCGATACACAACCCATAAAGGACCGCTGCAAATACCCGAAGGTATCGGAACGCACCCGCTTGATGTTTAGGTTATCCTTAACGTATTCCACTAAATTTTCACCCAGGGCTCCGGATCCCGATAATACAATATTTCCATGGGCATCATATTCCGCCTTTTGGATCAACTCTTTGACCACCGGTTCTCCCTTTTCATTTTTAATTCCTTCGGAGACCGCCACCACACATCTGCCCCATTTATCATAAACCTCTTTAACTTCCCGTAAAAATTTCTCCTTGGAGAAAGGCCGTTCCGGAAGATATATGAGATGAGGACCGTCATCAAAATACTTTTGGGCAATGGAAGACGCTGCAGTTAAAAAGCCTGCATCTCTTCCCATAACCACACCGATATAAACCCCGGGCAGAGCCCGGTTATCGAGGTCCACTCCGGTAAAGGCTTGAGAAACAAACTTTGCAGCGGAACCGTACCCCGGGGTGTGGTCGTTAATCAATAAATCATTATCAATAGTTTTCGGAATATGAATGGCTCGAAATTCGTAATCGGATTTTCGAGCGTATTCATTGACGATATGCACCGTGGAAGCAGAATCATTCCCTCCGATATAGAAAAAATACCGTACATCATGGGCTTTTAGTACGTTAAAGATCTCCTGACAGTACTTTTCATCGGGTTTATCCCGAGTGGAAAGCAAGGCCGAGGCCGGAGTTCTGGCCACACTCTCTAAATTGTGAGTGGTTTCCTGGCTAAGATCTAAAAAATCTTCATCAATAATTCCCCGTACGCCGTGGACTGCACCGTATACCCGCTCCACCTGTCTAAATTTCCGGGATTCCAGCGCTACGCCTACCAAAGACTGATTGATTACTGCGGTAGGGCCGCCTCCCTGGGCGATTACTACTTTACCTTTTAATGCCATTTTCATTCCCTCCTTTAAAATCTATCTTCTTTTATCCGTACTTATTATTTTTTCATGTTACGATCTTAATCCCTTTATGAACTCCGGTAGATTCTTATGCTTCCTGAAGCTCTTGTGGTTCGGGATTTATTTCCTTGATGTTCAGTTTTTTCAACCGCCGTTTTTCCTCGATAACCACTTCAATACCTGCAGCCTTGCCTTGATCCTTATGGGTCTCATTGGTCTTTTTGTCCAAAAGTTCAAACTGCACTTCTCCTGTGACCCCTTCTTTGATCACCCGATCCATTTTCCCCTCAACAGGAGCAATCAACTCAATTTCCTGATCCGGAATAGCCGTTACAAAAAGTTTCGCTGCTTTGTTTTCCGCAACAAAAGAGATTTTCTTTCCTTTTCGTTGAAGCTCGGAAATTTTCGTACCGTTGTAAGTAGCAAATCGGTACTGCTTTTTTTTGATCAGCAAATTACCAATATGTCCTTGAAAGGACCTTCCGAAAAAGGGTATATGGGCAATGGAAAAAAACAGAGAGGTTTCCGGGGTTGTAAAGGTATTGCACTGCATCCAAATATATTCCTCGGGAAAAGAAGTTCCCCAATCCTTTTCGATATAACCCCGCCCATAGTTAAACTTCAAACTTTGGTCGTTCATCTGAATAGTACCCATAATGTCATGATTCATGCTGATTACGCCGTGGTTGCACTGCATCTTTGAAAAGTATGCAAAGGGCCCCATAATGGACGGGGCGAAAAGACCGGTTTTAATCGGAGTCATGGGGTGAATTTCCAGAGTTCCCCGAAATAAACGGTCCCGGTCTTTCAGGTCCAGAAATATTTTTTTCTCCGTAAAGATGGATTTTCCCACTTGCACTTTAAAGGGATCTCTCTGGTAAGAAAAGGAAACTAAGGGAAATCGCACATAACCCTTGATTAATTCTCTTTTCCCTGATTCGTCCAAATAAGATAAGACATACTGGATAAAACTGTGCTTATCCCGATCAAACAAACTGATTCCGGGAATAAGAGACAGGGTGATTTCCCCCTTCTGACTTACCTGTTTATAGTACCAGCCTTCAAAATAATTGCGGTCAGTTAAATTTCCCTGAAATTGAATCGGTTTTTTTCGGTTTATGGGCATAGGATCTTCTCCTTTTCGTAATACATTGTGTTTTTTATGTATACCCTATATTTATTCGATACTCACCCTCTTTTTTCCTTTATTTCCTTTAAAGAAATCTATGATATAATACCGTTAATACCAAGAATTTGGAGGGATTTTAATGATTAAAGGAGTTTTTTTTGATTTAGACGGCACTTTGCTGGATACCATTGAAGACATTGGAAATTCCATGAACAGAGTCCTAAATAACCACGGCTACCCTACCCATGAAATTTCCCGTTATAAGATTTTTGTCGGAAACGGCATGCCGAATCTGGTTCGCCGGGCCCTGCCCAAGGAGGCAAATTTAAGTGAAAAAGAGGTTCATGGCATGATTCGGGAGATGAAATCGATTTTTTCCGATCACTGGAAGCATAAATCCAAATTGTATCCCGGGATCAAAGAACTGCTTACGACCCTGGAAAAAGAAGGCTATCTGCTCGGGATCCTTTCCAATAAGCCCCATGAATTTACAATAACCACCGTTCAGCACTTTTTAAGTGACTGGGATTTCAAAGCGGTCCAGGGTTATGACCCGGAAGAATATCCCTTAAAGCCGGATCCCAGGGCCCTCCTTTCCCTGATGGAAAAATGGGATCTTAAAAAAGAAGAGGTGCTTTACGTCGGGGACTCCGATGTGGA
>SKRE01000081.1 GCA_007118655.1 Clostridiales bacterium
ATCTCCATTTGGTGCGGTTACGCTTCCAAGATCCTCTTCTCCGAACAGATCACTGACATCCTTAATATTTACTGTTTTATTGACCTCATTTTCAGGATCTCCCCAAAGAATTGGTTCCGTCGCAGAGTATTCAGCTTCTTCCGTCGTGACGGTTACTATATTATTTCCTTCGATGAATCCTTCCTCGCTGTAGGTGCCCATCAAGGTTTCTCCCGCTTCTAGAGTAAAGGGGAGTAAGAAATCCTCTCCAAAATCAATGGCTATTTCTTGACCTCCAAGAAGATCTTTGATTTCCGTGATCACAGCATCCACATTGCCGATGTTTTCGATTGTCACGGTTCCGGAAACATTGTGATTCCCATCTTCATACCCTTCGTAGGAGACATCCACTGTCCAAGTTGCGGTTTCGTCGCCGCTTCCATCAGTATATAACCATACTTTTGGTGTCCCATCTTCTAATACTTCTTGATTTTCAGTTTCTACATATTTGTCAATATCCCAGAAATATTCACGGTCATAGGATGTGACAACGGTTTTCGATACGTCGATAAGCTCCTCTTCTCCTCCCGGGCAAAAGTCCGAGATGACAAGGCCGCCGCCGACTCCGGGTTCACCGTTCAAATAAATGGTTGCTGTTAATCCCTCTACCTCAAAGTAAGGGGTAAAGAAATGCCAAGTTTCAGCATTAAGAGGATTTCCCGGTTGATATACTCCTTCGCCGGTGCCTCCTAATACCAGTTCCGCTTCCGTGGATGCACCTTTAGTAGAAAATACCCAATGTATCCACCCGTCAGCTGTTCTCTCAGGACTTGTTCCAACCAAATCACAATCTAACGAATTCTTGCCTCTGCCGTCCCACTCAAAGAAATACTCAAATTCAGGAGGAGTATCCGGAGGCTCGATGCTCAAAGTTCCCGCCTCAATAAAGACGTTGGAGTCCAAAATTGCATCTCCCGCATCGGCGATGGCAAGCTTCATGGAATTTATTTCCCCGGGATTAACCGGTGCCTCAAATGTTAGAACAACTGTAAGACCGTCCATTTCAGTGTTCAAAAGATCCTCCTGGGCAACGGTGTTTCCCCAGAAATCTGCACGGAAGGGGTCATTGTTGATATAATACTCTGGGTTAGAAGGTTCCACCCCAGGCTGCCCATGATTGACATTGTTGATGGAAACCGGTGTATCTCCTTCAATTAACGCATAGTTCTCTCCGTTTACAAAAAAAGCGAATACATCGTTGTAAGCCGAGCCTACATACTCATTATACTCTTCAGAAGAAAACACGTATTGAAAGTATACGGCGTCTCCATCGGTGGTGAAATCAAACTCCAACACAGCAGCATCAAAGGTCGATTGGGGAATCAGCGCATTCAAGTCGCTGTCACCGGGTGTTCCATTATTTGTTGATGTGTTTGGTGATATGTTAGGTCCTATTACATCTTCAATTTTACCGGTACTGAGGATAATCCCCTCATCGAAGCCGATGATCCCGTTGCCGCCTTGGAATATCCCGCCCGCCACATCTGCACCTGTAAACTGAATACTGTCAGGTTCAATGGTAATGCCCGATACATCTGCTAAAAGAAACTCTACCAAGTCAACCACTTCAAGCTCCGAATCGGTCAGATCAGTCGTCCCCAAACCCGAGCTCGTGATGCCGACATTGGCTTCCAAGGCATTGATCATACCGCTTGATCCGAAGATTGGAGTCATTGTCAACACCATCATAAATGTAACAACAAATGCAATCCATTTATTTTTCGTTAAGCCGCTCATCATTACTTACCTCCTTCGTTAACAGTACTATTCAGAATCCGACAGAACAATTTTAACTCCTTTTGATTTTTTTTCTCAAAACTATGATCATTTTTTTCCGATCACTCCTTTCAATAAAAAACCCGACCATAAAATATGGTCGGTTACGCTGCCGGCTCCCTCTGAAAAAAAGCGTCCAGTTACTTTTCAGAGATCTTTGCCCCCAATTCAAATCCTATTCAACTCTTTATGTCAAAAATCAAAAAACCGACCATAAAATATGGTCGGTTACGCTGCCAGCTCCCTTTGAGAAAAGCGTCCAGTTACTTCTCAAAGATCTACACTCCCGTTAAGGTAGAATATTTATACCCCCTGGTTTAGTGGCTAAACAGGATTTGCGACAAATGATAATTATTTTCTTTTAATATTCGTTTTTATTATAGAGCTTTTAAGTTAGTTGTTTTCATTGATTTCCGGGAAAGGTTCGATTACCCTATCCAAAATCCCGCTTACATGTCCGATTAAGACGCCGTAATTTACCATGGGAACGTTATGATATTTCGCCCGTCGGATCCGGCTCATCATTTCCCGCCGGTTGTGCATGCAGGAGCCGCAGTGTACGATTAGTTTGTATTTTTCCAACTCCTCTTCAAAGGCGGTTCCTGAACACCAGGTAAAGTTCAGTTTATCCCCCGCTTCCTTTTCCAGCCATCGGGGAATTTTCACCGTTCCGATATCATCCTCCTGGCGGTGATGGGTGCATCCCTCTACGATTAATACTTCGTCTCCGGGGGATAGCTGCTGGATGGCCTTAGCCCCTTCGATCAGCGTGGGAAGATCCCCTTTAAATCTTGCAAACAGTATAGAAAAAGAGGTCAGCAATACATCCTTCGGCAAAACATCAGCAACGTATGCGAAGGCTTGGGAGTCTGTCACCACTAGGTTCGGCGGTGATTTTAAGCGACCGAGTACTTCCTCCAGTTCCGTTTCCTTACAGACCATCATCGTGGCATCCTGGTCCAAGATATCCCTTATAACCTGTACCTGGGGCAGGATCATCCTTCCCTTCGGCGCGGCGGAATCAATCGGTGTTACCAGGATCACCAGGTCCCCTTTGTTCACCAGCCCTCCCATTAAGGAAACATTGTCTTCCTTCGGAGCCTGCTTAATCAAGGCTTCTTTGAGAAGTGCGATTCCCTCATTGGTTTTCGCACTGACCGTGACTATGGGCAAGTCTGATTCTTTTAGTTCCTGGATACCATTTATTATCAGTGTCTCATCTACATCCGACTTGTTATAGACAATAATAACCGGAAGCTCTTTTTCCCGAATCATCCGGATCAGGTCCTGTTCAAAGGCTCCAATTCCCGTGCTGCGATCGGTTACGATCAGAGCCACATCGGTTTTTTCCAGTACTTTTTTCGTCCGTTCGATCCTCAGGCGGCCAATGTCCCCTTCGTCATCGATTCCCGGGGTATCAATCAACAGCACCGGCCCGATGGGTAAGATCTCCATGGATTTATATACCGGGTCCGTGGTGGTTCCCGCCACATCGGAGATCACGGCAATATCCTGCTCTGTCAGGGCATTGATTAAACTGGATTTCCCCACATTCCGTCTTCCGAATATTGCAATATGCAGGCGATTTCCTCTTGGGGTCTGATTCATTTATACCACTTCCTTCGAATGAATTTTCAAGTACTCCGGCAACTGTCGGCCGGACTCGGCAACCGACTTAAGGGCAGAGGAAAGATCAACCATGTTTTTGTTGCTGTAGATCTGATAGTTTATCCGGTATTTATCCGGAGTGGAAATTAACATAATGGTGTTCGCGCCGCTCTTTAATGCCTTGGTCTGACCGTCGGGATCTATGGAGGCAAGGGCTGTGGTCGCCGGAAGATATACATTTTTACATACCAGTCGGGTCACCGCCACGGCCTTTAGGGTCAAGTCCACACTTCCGGTTTCATAGTTCTCGAAAGGAGTGCCCTTTGCGGGGATAAAGGGTCCGATGCCGATCATATGGATTCTCATTTTTTTAAAGAATAAAATGTCCTCGGCAATATCCTCTTCTGTCTGGCCCGGAAGACCGATCATATTCCCCGATCCGTTGGCATATCCCAACTCTTTTAGCCACCGGGAACATTCCATTCGGGTGTCAAAATCATCATCGGGATGAATGACGTTGAAAATCTGTGGATTAGTGGTCTCAATTTTCAGCAGGAAGTTATTGGCTCCCGCTTCTCTTAAGGCTCGATAAGTTTCGTAGGATCTCTCACCGATGCTTAAGGTGATTCCCATTTTTGTCTCTTTCTTAATCCGACGGATCATATCAATTAATATTTCCGGAGTGTAGTACTCATCTTCCCCTGATTGCAAAATTACGGTTTTAATACCCAGCTCATGTAGCTCATAGACCCGCTCCATTACTTCCTTAACGGTCATTCGGTAACGCTTAGGTGTAGCGCATCCATTTCGAATACCGCAGTAATTACATTTTTTCTTACAGTAGTTAGAAAACTCAATGGCCCCCCGAATTTCCACCGTATCTCCGATAATTTCCTTTCGCATCTGATCCGCCGCTTGAAAGAGCGCTGCTTTTTCGCTTTTGCTCTCACATTTTAACAGCAGTACGATCTCCTCCTTGGTCAATTCCTCTCCGTTTTCAATTTTTTCCATGACCTGCTGAAATCCCGATGAGATGATTTGATCCTTTAATCGGTTCATCAGTCCTGCTAATTTTCTGGATTGATAGGGAAAGATTTCCAAGGACTCTGCAATTCCTTCATCTTTTAAAATCTTTGTTGCATTTCTTTTATCTTCCGCGGCAAAGGCAATTGCCGTAGTACAAATGGATCCGTACTCCCCGGGGGTCGGCATTAACTCCGTTCGAATCCCCTTGGATTTTAGCAGTCCGTCGGTATTTAACATCTGACTGGTGGTCTCACAAATAATAATATACTGCTTAATTAGCCTATCCATCCTTAGCCCTCCTGCTCATGTAGTTTTTATAGCCAATTATCTCTTTTTCCGTATTTTTATATATAATGGTCTCTATTTCGTTGATTTTTATAGATAAAGATCCCTTTTACCATTTTCAATTTCCATCAGACGCTCCCGGGTGATGCTTCGGATTTTCGAACTTCGGATCTCTCCCAGGGCTTTATTTATCAAGGCTTCCCCTTTTATTACGGTTTCATCGCTGGCATAATCCAGCAGATTTTCCTTTAAGGTCAGAATCGCATTTTGCTCACAGAACTCGTGAATATGTTCATCCTTCGCGAGCTCCATAAAGGCGGCCCCGGTTCTTTTCTTTCGGTAACAGGCGGTACAAAAGCTCGGCAGATGCCCTTGATCACACATCACCTGCACCATCTCGTCTAAGGTTCTTTCATCGCTGGTTTCAAACTGTTGGGCTTCATGATCGGTTTTTCCGTTTCCTCCGGGACTGGTCTTGGAGCCTGTGGAAATTTGAGATACCCCGAGGCTTAACAGTTGATCTCTCAGCTCGGCGCTTTCCCGGGTGGATAGAATAATGCCGGTATAAGGAAGGGCCAGTCGATATACGGCCACAATCTTTTTAAACTCTTCATCGGTAATCGGGTAGGGGGTTTCCTTAAGTCCGCTGTCCATCGCCGGTCGAAGTCTGGGAATGGAAATGGTATGAGGTCCCACGCTGTAGTTCTCCTCCATATACTCTGCATGCATCAAAGACGCCAACAAATCAAATCGGTAATCATAAAGTCCGAAGAGTACCCCGATTCCAAAATCGTCAATACCCGCTTCAAAAGCCCGGCCTAAAGCATGGAGTCGATCATCGTAGTTGGATTTCGGTCCCCCGGGATGCATCACTTTATAGGTTTCTCTGTGATAGGTCTCCTGGAAAATCTGATACGTACCAATGCCCACCTCTTTTAATTTCTTAAATTCCTCAACGCTCATCGGCGCCGCATTGACATTGATTCTTCGAATGTCCGTCCCCTGATAAATATTTTGTAACGCCTCGGTAATATGGTGAATCGTTGTTTTTTTCTTATCCTCTCCGCAGACCAGCAGTATTCTTTTATGGCCTTGGTTTTCTATGGCCTTGGCCTCATGAGCTATTTCCGATGTACATAGGGTTTTTCGGTGCAGGTCCTTATTGGCAACTCGAAACCCGCAGTAAAGACAGTTATTTTGACATTCATTACTGGTATATAAAGGGGTAAACACCACAATGCGTTTCCCGTAAATTTTCTCTTTGATCACCTTTGCCGCCTCAAACAACAGGTTCATTTCCTCTTCCCCTTCGATTTCCAACAGCATGGCTGCGTCCTCTAAGGAAAGCCCCTGGGCATCTTGGGCTTTTTCAATAACATCCAGACGTTCTATTTTTGAGGATTGCTTTCCCGTATTAAGTAGTTCTTCGATTTTTCTTTCATTAATGATTCCTGTTGTATCCATTGTCCATACCCTCCTATTCGGTACCGTTACTTTTTGGTTAAGGCACTCTTTACCAGTACGTCCTTTAGTCCTCCGATTTTCCCCGTCAGGGAGCCGATTTCATCCGTGGTGCCGTCCACAATAATCGATAATATATTGACCTTTTTTTCTTTATAGGGCAGTCCCATTCGACCTACAATAATTTCTGCAAATTCGCTTAACAACCGGTTTACTTCCTGAATACTCTCTTTTCCTTCAATAATTATGGCAACGACACCGATCCGCTTATTCATTGCTTTATCCCCCTTGTATTGTCCCTTCGTTTTACATCTTCTATTTATATCTTCTTGTTGTGTTTTTCTTGTACATCTTCTTTTGCTTTTTATTTAATTTTTCTTACATCCTGGATCCGCCGAATTTATCCTAAAGCGTAAAAAAACTCTCCGGATGGCCGGAAAGTTTTAGTACGGATTATTTTTCAATCCATAAAATTACCCTCAGGCCTTTTGCTCAGACGGATCCTTGCAATTAGCTTGAATATATAGTTATTTTGCCGCTGCGGTAGGTTCTTTGACTGGCAATACCACAATCTCTTTTACCGTTTCTACCGGGAATTTCTCTCGGGCGGTATAATAGGTATGAAGTAAGTTATGGGATTTATGGCCTCCGGGCTTTCCGAGGAAATCCTTGTATAGCTTAATAATCAGCGGATTTTCATAGGATTTCCTAAGAGCTTTTACCGTATCCTCTTGATACAGCGCCTTCGCTCTTTCTACACGAATATCCATATCCATTTTTACTCTGGCAGGCACATGGGGTTGACCGCCACCGGTTACGCATCCTCCGCTGCAGCCCATCATTTCAATAAAGTGGTACTCTTTTTCTCCGGACTTCACCATTTCTAATAGTTTTGATGCCATGGCGGTTCCATGGGCAACAGCGATCTTTATGATTTGTCCTCCCAGATGGACATCGGCTTCCTTAATGCCTTTGGTTCCTCGAATATCATGGTACTCAATGGCCTCTAATTCCTCTCCTGACAGGGTGTCTGCCAAGGTCCGAAGAGCGGCTTCCATTACCCCTCCCGTTGCACCGAAGATCGCGCCGGCACCGGTATATTCCCCAAGCGCGGGATCAAAGTCCACATCGGGAAGTTTGGTAAATTCCACTCTGGCCTGCTTAATCATTTTGGCAAGCTCTCTTGTGGTCAGTACCGCATCCACATCCCGAAGCCCGTCGACACTGAGTTCCGGTCTTGCGGATTCACTTTTTTTCGCAGTACAGGGCATGATGGATACCACAAAGATTTTCTTAGGATCAATTTGCTGCTTTTCTGCATAATAGGTTTTAATTACCGCCCCGAGCATCTGATGGGGGGACTTACAGGTGGAAAGATTGTCTAAAAACTCAGGATAGTTAAACTCACAGTACCGCACCCATCCCGGAGAACAGGAAGTGATCATCGGTAAATTATGATTGCGTTTCAGTCTGCTGAGCAGTTCATGTCCTTCTTCCATAATGGTTAAATCCGCACCGAAATTCGTATCAAATACCTGATCGGCGCCTAATCGTTTAATCGCCGCAACCATTTTTCCCGTTACCCGGCTTCCGATAGGCATTCCGAATTCTTCTCCTAAAGCGGCCCGTACCGCTGGCGCAGTTTGCACTACTACATGAACATCGGGATCTTCAATCGCATCCCACACCTGTTCGATGTCTTCTTTTTCCTTTAAGGCTGCTACAGGACAGACTGCTACGCACTGTCCGCAGTGGATACAAGGTGTTTCGTCCATGCTTTTGTTAAAGGCCGGAGATACCTGGGTTTCAAATCCCCGGTTGGTAAACTCCAGGATTCCGGTTTTCTGAACGTCTTTACATACACTGACGCATCTTCCGCATAAAATACATTTGCTGCTGTCCCGTACCAGGGTAGTGGAAAGCTGATCCATGGTGGTTTCGGTTTTTTCCCCTTCAAATCCGATTTCCGTAATGTTCAACTCTTCCGCCAGACTTTGGAGCTCACAGCTTTTGTTTCTAAAGCAGGTTAAGCATTCCCGGTTATGATTGGACAGGATTAATTCCACCGTGGATTTTCTTGCGCTTCTTAGCTTTTTGGTATTGGTTTTAATCACCAAGCCCTCCGCCACAGGCTGTACACAGGAAGCCTGTAGAGATCGGGCCCCTTCAACCTCCACTAAACACACCCGGCAGGCGCCGATTTCATTGGTATCCTTTAAATAACACAGGGTGGGAATATCCACTCCTACGGTTTTAGCGGCTTGCAGTATGGTGTAGTCTTTGGGAACTTCCACTTCCATATGATCAATGGTTAAGGTTACTTTTTCCATCTATCGTTCACTCCTCGCATAATATATTTATAGTTTGCTATTATTTTAGTGTTTTAAAGGTATTTGCTTCCTCGTTTATTTAATATAATCTTTTGCTTCTTTTTTTCATTAACCAGAAGCATTACTTTACTTTTTTACGATGGCCTTAAAGGGGCATTTATCCACACAGGCGCCGCATTTGATACAGGCATCGGTGTCGATGGTATGAAGTGCTTTTCGCTCTCCTTGAATGGCGTCCACGGGACAAACTTTCACGCACAGGGTGCATCCTTTACAGGCTTCCGTGATGGAGTAATTTGCCAGTGCCTGACAGGCTCCTGCGGGACATCGTTTTTCCGTCACATGGGCTTCATATTCATGTCTAAAGTAATGAAGGGTGGAAATTACGGGATTCGGTGCTGTTTGACCGAGACCGCAAAGGGAGGATTCTTTAATGTTGCCGGCCAACGCTTCCAGCCTATCCAAGTCCTCTAAGGTTCCTCTGCCTTCCGTGATATTATTTAATATCTCCAGCATCCGCTTCGTACCGATTCGGCAGGGGGGACATTTCCCGCAGGATTCCTCCACAGTGAAGTCCAGAAAGAATCTTGCAATATCCACCATACAATTGTCTTCATCCATAACGATCATTCCCCCGGAACCCATCATGGATCCCAGTTTGATTAAATTATCATAGTCAATGGGGGTATCAATGTGCTCCATTGGAATGCATCCTCCGGAGGGTCCCCCGGTTTGTACCGCTTTAAAGGCCTTTCCTTTGGGAATGCCTCCCCCTACATCGTAAATCACTTCCCGAAGGCTGGTACCCATGGGGACTTCCACCAGGCCCGTATTGTTGATTTTTCCCCCGAGGGCGAATACTTTTGTCCCTTTGGATTTTTCCGTTCCGATACCGGCAAACCACTCCGGTCCGTTAAGAATAATTTGAGGTACGTTGGCATAGGACTCTACATTGTTCAGCAAAGTGGGCTTATTCCAGATTCCCTTATGGGCGGGAAATGGGGGTCTGGGTCGCGGCATGCCCCGTTTTCCTTCGATGGAGTTAATCAGTGCCGTCTCCTCACCGCAAACGAAGGCTCCGGCACCGAGGCGAATTTCCAAATCAAAATCGAATCCTGATCCGAAAATATCGGTACCCAGCAGGTTATGCATTTTCGCTTGTTTAATGGCGATTCGCAGTCGGTCTACTGCAATAGGGTACTCGGCCCGGATATAAACATATCCCTTCGTCGCTCCCACGGCGTAACCGGCGATGGCCATGGCTTCAATAATTACATGGGGATCTCCCTCTAAGATGGACCGGTCCATAAAAGCTCCGGGATCTCCTTCGTCGGCATTACAGGCGACGTATTTCTGATCCCCTTCCGCTTTAGCGGTAAACTCCCATTTCAGTCCTGCGGGAAAACCTCCGCCCCCTCGGCCTCGAAGACCCGATTGCTTCAGTGTATCAATAACCTCTTCCGGCTGCATTTCCGTAAGCACTTTTGCCAAGGCCTGATATCCGTCAACGGCGATATACTCTTCAATAACCTCCGGGTTAATCACTCCGCAGTTTTGAAGCGCAATCCGTTTTTGTTTTTTATAGAATCCTACCTCTTCAATGGCTTTAATGGTATCTTCATCCGGGGTTTCTTTAAAGAGTAAGTCCTTAATCACTCGTCCCTTTAGCAGGTGCTCCTCGGTGATTCTTTCCACATCTTCCATCTTTACCTGACTGTAAAAGGAGCGTTCGGGATAAACAATCACAATCGGTCCCGCTTCACACAGTCCGAAACATCCGGTTTTAACTAGTTTTACTTCTTCGGCTAAGTCGTGCTTTTTCAGTTCATCGTGAAATTTATCCATCATTTTAAAGGAATCCGCCGAAGCACAGCCCGTACCTCCGCAGATCAATACATGGGATCTGTATACGTTCATTTTCCTACCTCCTGATCTCTTCTTCGCATATTTTTTGCTGATCTACAATTATTTACGTTGATCCATTATTTATTAGAATTTCTATTTATAAGTGCTGATCTTTCCGGTAATTCTTACTTCGTATAGGCTCCGATACAATAGTCCGTTACAACTTCACCCTTAATAATGTGCTCTTCCATTATTTTTACGGCTTTTTCCGGTGTGGCTCGTACATAGGTCACTTTTCCTTCACCGGGTTTAAAGACCTCAATAATCGGTTCGTATTCACAGCTTCCCAAACAGCCTGTCTGGGTCACAAGGATGTTTTCAACATTCTTACGCTTGGATTCTTTCAGCAAGGTCATTAACACCGGTCTTGCCCCTGCAGCAATCCCGCAGGTTGCCATTCCCACAACCACTCTTATTCCGCTTCGTTCCTTTCGAAGATGCACCTGGTCCAGTGAATCCTGTCGTAGCTTTTGTAATTCCGCAATCGTTTTCATATGCCAGCCTCCCTTTACGCTTCTTTATATTTTTCGATAATTCCCGGAACATCTTCCAGCTTTAATCTTCCGTATACATCTTCGTTAACAGTAATTACCGGAGCTAACCCGCAGGCACCGATACATCGCGTGGCGACAACAGAAAACTTTCCGTCCTCGGAATTGCCCCCGGGCTTTGTTCCCGTAAGTTCGCTGACTTTATCTAAAATAGGCTGTGCATCTTTAACATAACAGGCTGTACCCATACATACTCCTACCACAAACTTCCCCTTCGGCTCCAATGAAAACTGGGAGTAAAATGTGACGACCCCGTAAATTTCTCCTAAGGGCATCTCCAGTTCTTCGGAGATTTTCTTTTGCACTTCCAGCGGAATACATCCGAAGATCTTTTGTGTTTCGTGCAGGATCGGCATTAAGGGACCCTTTCCTCCCTGTTCTTGATCAATGACGATTTGAAGCTTTTGAAAATTTTCCCTGGTTAAAATATTTTTTACCATGATCTTCCTCCTTGTATTGGCTTTTTTCTTTTGAAACATGATTTCAAAGATATAAATCGTTATTTTTTTAACAATTCATCCCTTAAAAACAGCCCTTCTAATCCTATCTAGAGGGGCTTTGCAAAACTATTTCATCCTTAAAGATATTTCTTCATCTGTAATTTTCATTTTTACTAATACTAGTATATCCAGTTTCCAACTAGAAATCAAGGGTTTTGCAAAATATTATTAGTTATTTTTTACATTTTTTACTTTTTATATTTTACCATTATATTGTAATCCTTATCCAATTTACAGTATATTATTTGTCAAAACAAATGTCAATCCGCCTAGAAACTGTTATATTATTAACAATAATATATGAATTCTGTCAATTCTCA
>SKRE01000022.1 GCA_007118655.1 Clostridiales bacterium
CATATCGACCATGGGAAATCTACCCTGGCGGATCGACTGATCGAAAAAACCGGTTTAATCGCCGCGCGAGATATGCAGGAACAACTACTGGATAATATGGAATTGGAACGGGAGCGGGGAATTACAATCAAGCTTCAGACCATTCGATTACTGTATACCGCCACCGATGGATTAGAGTACTCTCTAAACCTGATTGATACCCCGGGACATGTGGACTTTACCTATGAAGTATCGAGAAGTCTTGCGGCCTGTGAAGGGGCAATCTTAGTGGTGGACGCCGCCCAGGGAATTGAGGCCCAGACCCTGGCAAATGTATATTTAGCCTTAGAACAGGACTTAGAAATCATTCCGGTCATCAACAAAATTGACCTTCCCGGAGCCCGAATTGAGGAAGTAAAAAAAGAAATTGAAGAGATTCTCGGTATTGACGCCAGTGACGCTCCGCTGATCTCGGCAAAAAACGGGATTAATATCGAAGATGTGCTGGAAGCTATTGTTAAAAGAGTTCCACATCCCAAGGATGATGAGACCCAGCCGTTAAAAGCATTAATTTTCGACTCCTTCTATGATAATTACAAAGGGGTTATTGCCTATGTCCGGGTTTACGAAGGAAAGATTAAAAAGGGTATGAAGATTAAAATGATGGCTACAGGTAAAAGCTTTGAAGTAAACGAAGTCGGAGTTTTCTCACCCAATCCCGTTGCCCTTCCGGAACTGCAAGCAGGGGATGTAGGATATGTTACTGCAAGTATTAAAGACGTTCGCTACTGTCGTGTCGGGGATACTATTACAGAAACCGAGCGGGAGACGGAAAACCCACTGCCGGGATATAAAAAAGCGACGCCCATGGTATACTGTGGAATTTACCCTGCAGAGGGAGAAAAATATGAAAATGTACGGGATGCTTTGGAAAAACTGCAGGTAAACGATGCATCCTTAGTATATGAAGCAGAAACTTCAGCTGCCCTTGGGTTCGGATTTCGATGTGGTTTCCTGGGTCTTCTTCATATGGAGATCATTCAGGAGCGACTGATGAGAGAGTTTGACCTTGATGTGATTACCACGGCACCCAGTGTTATCTACCAGGTGACGAAAACCAACGGTGAAGTGGTGATGATTCAAAATCCGGCAAACTTACCGGAGCCCCAGGAAATTCGTAAAATTGAAGAGCCGATTGTAAAGGCAAGCATCATGGTTCCGAACGATTATGTGGGTCAGGTGATGGAGCTTTGTCAACACCGACGTGGAACATTGATTGATATGGAATACATTGAAGATACCCGGGTGGTAATCAACTATCATCTCCCGTTAAACGAAGTTATTTATGATTTTTTCGACGCCTTAAAATCCAAAACCCGGGGATACGGGTCTCTGGATTATGAATTTAAAAATTATCAGGAGTCCAACTTGGTGAAATTGGATATCTTAATCAACCACGAGCAGGTAGATGCGTTGTCTTTTATTGTTCACCGAGGTACGGCAGAGGCCCGAGGGCGAGGTATGTGTGAAAAGCTAAAGGATGAAATTCCGCGGCACCAGTTTGCAGTGCCGATACAAGCTTCCATCGGAACAAAGGTGGTGGCAAGAGAGACCGTTCGCGCTCTTCGAAAAGACGTAACCTCCAAATGTTATGGTGGAGATATCTCAAGAAAGAAAAAACTATTAGAAAAGCAAAAAGAAGGAAAGAAACGAATGCGGCAAGTAGGAAATGTGGAAGTGCCCCAAAAGGCCTTTATGTCCGTCTTAAAGCTGGATGATTAATTTGAAAACGATCGAAGAAAAGCTAGCAGCGAAATGTTGCTAGTTTTTTTCGGAAAGCAGGTGTAGCGATGAAAAAACTCAGCGTCTATGTACACATTCCGTTTTGTAAAAGCAAGTGTCATTACTGCGACTTTCGGTCCTTTCAAAACTGCGGCACCGATGATGTTGAAGAATATATGGAGGATCTTAATCAAGAGATTGCTTTTTATAGAGATCTGGGACAAACCCATGTTATCGATACGCTTTTTATCGGTGGTGGAACTCCTAGTATGGTGCCCTCACAGGCAATTGCAAAAGTTATGAAGGGACTGCGGGAGATACTCTCTTTTACTGAGTATCCAGAAATATCTATTGAAGGAAATCCCGACACATTAACCTACGATAAAATGGCTCATTATCACGATATGGGGATAAATCGTCTCAGTATGGGTCTTCAAAGTGATAATCAAAAACTGTTAAATACGTTAGGACGGATTCACAGCCCCGAAGATTTTTTAGAAAGCTTGGAAAATGCACGAAAGATCGGATTTAACAATATTAATGGAGACTTAATGTTCGGCCTTCCGGGCCAGAATCTGGAAACTTTTCAGAATACCCTTCAGTGGACCCGGAAACTGGACATCCCCCATATTTCCGCCTACGGTCTTATGATTAATGAGGAGACGGAGCTTGCCAGAAGAATCGACCAGGGGATCCTACCTAAACCTGATGAAGACTTGGAGGTGGATATGTATGATTTTCTACGGGAGTTTCTTCCGAAGAAGGGGTATCAGCACTATGAAATTTCCAATTTTGCAAAACCCGGCTTTCAATGTCGACATAATCGGACTTACTGGGAAAACAGGGAGTATCTCGGGCTCGGTCTCGGCGCACATTCCAGCATGGGTGAGCAACGCTTTTTCAATGCCGAAGATTTTGAAAGTTACCATCAAAAGATTCAAGCGGGAGAAAAACCCCTATCCGGAGTTGAGGTACTATCGAAAAAAGAGCGGTTAAAAGAATCCCTTATGCTGGGGCTGCGTCTGACGGAAGGGATCGATATAAACTATCTGGAAAATCGACATGGAATTAAAGTGGAGCTTCCAATATTAAATAAGATTCTGGAATTTAAGAAACAAGGGTTGTTGGAAAATCATCATAATCGACTACGTCTTACTCCGAATGGATTTTATTTGTCAAATTCCGTATTCCGGGAGATAATAAGTTAATTTTTCCGGAAAGCCCTTGACAAAAAATGCCCTACGTGATAATTTAGTGTCATAATAATTAGCACTCGATTAAAGTGAGTGCTAATAATTGAGGTGCTAATATGAAATTAAGTGAACGAAAGCTAAAAATTCTTCAAGCGATCATTACGGATTATATCGAAACCGCAGAACCGGTTGGCTCCAGAACCCTGTCGAGGAAATACGACTTAGGGGTAAGTGCGGCCACTATTCGAAACGAAATGGCAGAGCTGGAAGAAGACGGCTATCTTAAACAGTTACACACCTCTTCCGGCAGAGTCCCCAGCGACAAAGCTTATCGACTGTATGTGGACCAGCTGATGGAATCAAGAATTCTGGCAAAAATCCAACGGGAAGCCCTCCGTGAAAGCCTGATGCAAAAGTTTCATGAAGTACAAAACCTGTTAAAACACAGTGCTGAGTACTTATCACAGTTAACAGACTACACCTCCATTGCTATGGCGGAAAAAACCAAGGAAAACCGGATCAAACACCTCCAATTAGTTCCTGTGGACGAAGAACGGATATTGGTGGTTCTAATTATGGATACGGGGTTGGTGAAAAACACCCTGCTTCGTATTGGTGAAAATCTGGATCCGCGGGAGCTTCAAAAAATTTCCAATTTGTTAAACCATCACCTGCAGGGGATGGAAATCCGACAGGTCTCACAACTGGTTATTGAAAATATGCAACGGGAACTTTATGAGTACCGAAGAGCTATTGAGCTGATCTTAATGCATCTGCAGGAAGTGGTTAAGGAAGTGGAACAAATTGATGTGTTCTTTAGCGGAACCACGAACATCTTTAACTTTCCCGAGTTTAACGACATCGTAAAAGCCCGGTCATTTTTAGCCATGTTAGAGGAAAAAGAGTTGATTAAAAATCTTTTAACGCTACCGGACCAAGAGGGACTCAGGGTTTCCATTGGAAGAGAGAACCTTTATGATATTGCCCAGGAGTGTAGTTTGGTAACCACTACTTATAAAATTAATAACCGCACCATCGGGCATTTAAGTGTCATCGGCCCAACCCGAATGGATTACACCAAGGTAGTATCTATTATGCTTCAACTAAATAAGCAGCTAAATGATTTACTAAGAGATAATTATTAATCTAAATATTACAGTTAGGCAGGTGGATAAATATGTTTAAGAAGTCGAATGAAGAAAAAGATTCTAAAAAAAACTCCGAAAATATTCAAGGAGAAGAGATTGAAAAGAATAAAAATGTTTCGGAGGAAAATGCAGATCTTGAAGTAGAGGAGATAGAAGAAACTACGGAAGAAAACGTGGAAGAGGTTTTGAAAACTCCCCAGGAAATTCAAGAAGAACAAGAAGAACGCATTCGAGAGTTGGAACTTGCTCTGAAAAAAGAGCAGGAGGAGGCCTTTCGATACTGCGAAGCCCTTAAGAGACAACAGGCAGAATTTGCTAATTTTAAAAAACGTATGGACCGGGAGCGGGATAAGGATCGAAAGTTTGCCACAAAGCAATTTGCCTTAGACCTGTTACAGGTGGTGGATAACTTGGAACGAGCCTTGGATTCTGATAACTCTGAAGAAAGCAATGAGATCTCCAAAGGGGTGGAGTTGGTTTTAAAGCAGTTTAAGGATGTCCTGAGAAAGAACTCCATTGAAGAGGAATTTCCTCTTCATGAACCCTATGATATGGATTTTCATGAAGTAATTCTAAAAGAAGAAAGTGTCGAGCATGAATCTGATACAGTCATTGAAGTCCTACAAAAAGGATATAAGTTACATGGAAAGATTCTACGACCCGCCATGGTTAAGATTGCTAAGTAACAAGTTTTATACTTAGGTTAAAATATATAAAGCAAACAAAGAAAACAAGGAGGCAGTATAATATGGGAAAAATAATTGGAATTGATTTAGGAACAACAAACTCTTGTGTAGCCGTGATGGAAGGTGGCGAACCAAAGGTAATCGCTAACTCTGAGGGTAACAGAACCACGCCTTCGGTGGTAGCTTTCGGTAAAGACGGAGAGCGAATCGTAGGAGAGCCCGCAAAGCGCCAAGCCGTTGCGAATACTGAGAAAACCGTAGCATCCATTAAAAGACATATGGGTACGGATCATGTAAACAAAATCGATGGTAAAGAATATTCACCACAAGATATTTCCGCAATGATTTTACAGAAACTTAAGACCGATGCCGAAGCGTATTTAGGAGAGAAGGTAACGGAGGCGGTTATTACTGTACCGGCGTATTTTGAAGACAGTCAACGGCAAGCTACCAAGGATGCTGGAAAGATCGCAGGTTTAGAAGTAAAGCGAATCATCAATGAGCCTACCGCAGCATCTCTTGCCTATGGTCTTGATAAAGTGGAAGAACAACAAAAAGTATTGGTATATGACTTAGGTGGAGGAACCTTTGACGTATCGATCCTAGAACTTGGGGACGGAGTTTTTGAAGTATTGGCAACCCACGGTAACAACACCTTAGGTGGAGACGATTTTGACCAAGCGATTATCGACTATGTGGCGGAAGAATTTAAGAAGCAGGAAGGGGTAGACCTACGGGACGATAAAATGTCTCTACAGCGACTAAAAGAAGCCTCTGAAAAAGCCAAGATCGAGTTATCCAGCACCATGACCACCACCATCAACCTTCCTTTCGTTACGGCAACCGCCAGCGGACCGAAGCACTTGGATATGAACCTTACCCGAGCAAAGTTTGATGAGCTGACGAATCACCTGGTTGAAAAAACCGTAGAACCAATGAAAAAAGCATTAAAAGATGCAGATCTTACCGATAGTGATATTGACAAAGTGATTCTTGTTGGAGGTTCTACACGAATTCCGGCAGTACAGGCTGCTGTAAAGAAAATCACCCATAAAGATCCTCATAAAGGAATTAATCCCGATGAATGTGTAGCCCTTGGAGCTGCCATTCAAGCAGGAGTATTGACGGGAGACGTTAAAGACGTATTACTTCTCGACGTTACACCTTTATCTCTTGGAATCGAGACTTTAGGCGGTGTATTCACTCAGTTAATCGAGCGAAACACTACAATTCCTACAAAGAAGAGCCAAACATTTTCTACCGCAGCGGATAACCAAACCGCAGTGGATATTCATGTGCTTCAAGGGGAACGCCAAATGGCAGCAGATAACTCCACCTTGGGACGGTTCCAATTAACCGATATTCCACCGGCTCCTCGTGGAGTACCACAAATTGAGGTAACCTTTGATATTGATGCTAACGGTATTGTAAACGTTTCTGCTAAGGATCTCGGTACCGGAAAAGAGCAAAAGATTACTATTACCGCTTCAACTAAGCTATCGGAAGAAGAAGTGGAGCAAAAGATTAAAGAAGCTGAGAAGTTTGAAGAAGAGGACAAGAAAAAGAAAGAAGCTATTGAGACTAAAAATCAAGCGGATTCTCTAATCTACCAAATCGAAAAGGGTCTGGAAGAAGGGAAAGATAAGATCAGCGAAGAAGAAAAAGCTCAAGTAGTGCAAGAATTGGATAAATTAAAAAAGGCCAAAGAAGAGGATAACGTAGAAGAAATGAAAGCTACCATCGAAAGTGTAAATAAAGCTTTCCACAGCGTTTCTGAGAAAATGTACAAAGAAGCTCAGCAACAAGAAGCTGCTCAAGGACAAGGTGGCGGAAACCAAGGTGCTGAGGATGACAACGTGGTAGATGCCGAATACGAAGAAGTCGACGATGAAGAAAAAGGCGACGATAAACAAGACGAAGAAAAATAAAATCATAACTAAGGGCACCTTCGGGTGCCCTTAGCATTCATGAAGTGATGAATCAATTTTCGATTGCTCTTTAGTCATAAATCGGTTAACATATTAATGGAAAAACTTCATGAGAAATACAGAAAGGTGGTGGAAAGGTGAGTAAGCGTGACTATTATGAGGTCCTGGGTGTAGGGAAAAATGCCGATGAAAAAGAAATTAAAAAGGCTTATCGGAAGATGGCCATGAAACATCACCCGGACCGAAATCCTGATGATAAAGAATCGGAACAGAAATTTCGAGAGGCCAGTGAGGCCTATGAAATCCTCAGTTCACCGGAGAAACGCCAACGGTATGACCAGTTTGGCCATGCAGGCGTAGATCCTCAAGCAGGGGCCGGCGGATTTGGCGGAGGATTCAGCGGCGGAGGATTCGACGACATCTTCTCAGATATTTTCGATATGTTTGGTGGCGGTTCAGGAAGATCCCGTCGACAAGGACCAAGAAAAGGTGCAGATATTCAGCAACAGGTAAACGTTTCCTTTGAAGAGGCAGCCTTTGGCGTTGAGAAGGAAATTAAGTTTTATCGTCAGGAAAACTGTGAAACCTGTGACGGAAGCGGTGCAAAACCGGGCACAGACGCGAAAAAGTGTTCCGAATGTAATGGTACAGGAGAAGTAAAATATGCCCAAAATACTCCCTTGGGTCAAATAGTAAACGTAAGGACCTGTAACAAATGCGGGGGAGAAGGAAAAATCATTGAAGAAAAATGTAACACCTGTCATGGGAAAGGGAAAGTTCAAAAAGAAAAGAAAATCAAAATAAAAATACCAGCCGGAGTGGACAACGAGTCCGTAATTCCCCTTAGAGGTTACGGCGAGCCGGGAACAAAAGGCGGCCCCCATGGAGATCTATACATTGTTGTACGGGTAAAACCCCACAATCTGTTTAAGCGTGAAGGGGATAATGTCATTTGTGAGATGCCGATAACTTTTGCTCAGGCAGCTCTTGGAGATGACCTGGAAGTTCCTACATTGGAAGGAAAAGTAAAATACAAAATGCCGGAAGGCACCCAGAGCGGTACGGTCTTTAGATTGAAAAACAAAGGGATTGTTAATCCTCATGGATATGGAAAAGGGGATCAATACATTCGGGTAACCGTAGAGGTCCCGAAAAAACTTTCTACAAAGCAAAAAGATTTATTAAAAGAGTTTGCCAAGGAAAGCGGCGAAGATGTGCATGAACAACGGAAATCCTTTATCGATAAGGTTAAGGATATGCTGACCTAGGTAAGCGGATCGAAACCCATTAAAATATAATGAAACCCATAGAAAATCACTCCCCATGAGTGGTTTTTCTATGGTTAAAAATCTTTTAGGTATATATAAAGTGCATCTATGAAAGCAACGATAGTATTGAAAGTGGAGTTACGGTTGCCTTAAACCTTGAAAATCGGTTATAATAAATCCAAAGACTAATGAGGATGTGATGAAATGGATTGGATGGAACTAACCATTAAAACAACTACGGAAGCCACGGAAGCTGTGGCGAATATTCTCTACGATGCAGGAGTAAAAGGGGTTGTTATTGAAGATCCTAAAGATTTTGATTTTGTCAATCAGGATCAAAAAAACTGGGATTATGTAGAAGAAGAGGTCTATACCTTTGACTTTGAAGGGGCACTGATTAAAGGGTATTTACCAAAAACTGTAGGGGTGGGGGATGAAATCCAACTGATTAAACATTCCATCGCATATCTTCCTCATTACGGATTGGATATCGGTGAAGGAACGGTGGAAACCAAGGAAGTGAAAGATGAAGACTGGAGCAATACCTGGAAGCAGTATTATAAACCCACGAGAGTGGGAAAACATATCATCATCAAGCCTGAGTGGGAAAATTATGAAAAAAAACCGGGGGATCTTGTAATTGAAATGAATCCCGGCATGGCATTTGGTACCGGAACCCATGAGACCACAACCATGTGTATCGAAGCCCTAGAAGAAGTGGTAACTCATGAAGATTTAGTTTTTGATATCGGATGTGGCAGCGGGATCCTAGGGGTTGTGGCTGCAAAACTAGGAGCTAATAAAGTCGTTGCTGTGGATTTTGATGAAGTCGCCGTGGATGTTGCTCTTAAAAATATTGAGAATAACCATGTGGCGGATCAAGTGTCGGTGTATCATGGAAATTTAATGGATAATATCGATGATAAAGGGGATATCATTTTGGTCAATATCATTGCCGATGTTATTATTACCATGGCTCCGGATTTTCAACATTATTTAAAGCCTTCCGGAAAACTGATCGCCTCGGGAATTATTTTAGAAAAAATCGAGTTGGTGAAAAAAGCTCTACAAGCCCAAAATATTGAAGTATATAAAACCGTAGAAAAAGGGGAGTGGACGGCTCTCTTCGGTCGACTGAAGGAGGCGTAAGGATGCATCGATTTTTTGTGGAAAAATCCCAAGTTCAGAATGATATCGCCTTTATTACCGGGGATGACGGAAAACATTTGGAAAAGGTGCTTCGATTGAAAGAAGGAGACGCCATTGAAGTAGTGGTAGGAGAAGAACAGGAATATTCAGGGGAAATTACCGCTTCGGAAGGAAAAACCCATGAAGTGAGGCTTTTAGAGCCTTTGGATAAACAACGAGAGTCCCCTTTAAAAATCACGTTATATCAAGGCCTCCCCAAGGCTTCTAAAATGGAGTTAATCATTCAAAAGGCTGTGGAGCTCGGGGTTCACCGGATTGTTCCGGTGATAAATGAACGATCCGTGGTTCAACTGAAAACAGAAAAAGATCGACTTAAAAAACAGGAACGATGGCAAAAGATTGCCTATGAAGCGGCAAAGCAAAGCAAACGCTTAATAGTTCCGAAAGTCACGCTGCCTGTAAAATTTAGCGAGGCATTTGGTAATCTTTCTGAAAACGCTCAGGTGGTCGCTTATGAAGATGAGAAAAAAAGAGGTTTAAAGGATTTACCCTTTTTGAATAGAAATAAGAGCCTAAAGTCTTCGCTTGCTTCCATCGGCCTATGGATCGGCCCGGAGGGAGGCTTTACAAAAGAGGAAATAGAAAGAATCAAAGATAAAGGCGGGCACTCTGTAACTCTGGGACCGAGGATTCTTCGGACGGAGACTGCAGGATTGGCGCTGATTACCATGATGCAGTATGAGAGTGGCGATTTAGGAGGTTAAAAGAGTGAAAAAAGTAGCGTTTCACACATTAGGTTGTAAGGTGAACCAATATGAAACCCATGCAATGATGGAGCTTTTTAAAAATGCGGAGTACGAAATCGTCACCGATAAGGATTTTGCGGATGTATATGTAATCAATACCTGCACCGTAACCAATGTGGGAGACAGAAAGTCACGACAGTTTATTCGTAAGATGAAAAACTTGAACCCCGATGCCGTGGTGGCAGTAGTTGGCTGTTATGCCCAAGTAGCTCCGGAGGAAGTGGAAAACTTACAGGGGGTGGATATTGTCATTGGCACCCATGGACGAAAAGAAATTGTTCGACTGGTTGAGAACAAAGACGACGACCGTGGGGGCCAATTTGTAGGGGATATTATGCAGGTTTATGAATTTGAAGATCTTTCCCTAACAGAATACGAAGGAAAAACACGGGCATTTATTAAAATACAGGAAGGTTGCAATCAGTACTGCACCTACTGCATTATTCCCTACGCAAGAGGAAATATCCGTAGCCGAAATAAGGAATTGGTATTACAAGAAGTAAACCGTCTGGGGAAGGCGGGTTATCAGGAAGTGGTCCTTACCGGGATTCACATAGCATCCTATGGAAAAGATTTAGATGAGGCAAATTACTTTCTAGAGCTTATTCAAGAAATCAATAAGATTTCCGGCATCCTTCGAATCCGGTTAAGTTCTCTCGAGCCGAATTTGGTAAATGAATCCTTTTTACGAGAACTGCGAAAAGTTGATAAACTTTGCCCTCATTTTCATCTGTCACTGCAAAGCGGATCAAATCCGGTGTTAAAGCGGATGAACCGAAAGTACACCCGGGAAGAATATCAACAGGCGATTATGTTGATCCGACAGTACTTCGAAAACCCGGCCCTGACCACAGATGTGATTGTAGGATTTCCCGGAGAGACAGAAAGAGACTTTGAAGGTACCTATAATCTTGTCGAATCCTTAGGATTCTCAGAAATCCATGTATTTAAGTACTCACCCAAGAAGGGTACCCCCGCCGCTAAATATAAAGAGCAGATTAACGGCAACATCAAACAACAGCGGAGCGAAAGACTGATCGCCCTGGGTGAGCGATTGAAAAAGGAATACATGGCCTCTTTTATCGGAACCGTTGAAGAAGTACTCTTTGAGAGTTATGACCAGGAAGAAAAAATAAGCACCGGTTTTACAACCAGATATGTTAAGGTTAAGGGAGTATCAAACATGGACTATTCCAAAAAAATACACCGGGTGAAAATCCTGGATATCAAAGAAGAAAAGAAGGAGTTTTTTGCCGAATGTCGAATAGGTTAGTAAAAGGAGGTGTTTTCTATGGATTGCATTTTTTGTAAAATTGCAAATAAGGAACTTGACACTCAAGTAGTCTTTGAAAATGATCAGGTACTGGCCTTTGAAGATGTAAATCCTCAAGCCCCGACCCATATCCTGGTGATACCGAAAAAGCATATCCCGAACATCCAAGAGATGAAGCTGGAGGATCAACAGCTGCTCTTGCCGGAAATTTTTCAAGCTATTCAGCAGATTGCTGATGATAAGGAGCTCGAGAAGGGCTACCGTGTAGTAAACAACTGCAAGGACAGCGGCGGACAAACTGTAAATCATCTTCATTTTCACCTTTTAGGGGGACGAGTTATGCAGTGGCCTCCGGGTTAATTAAAACAGTCTTCTCCTATCTGTTGCCCTGCATAGTGACATTTTAAAATACACTTGCATAAGAAAGAAATGTACGGTATAATAACTAGGTGTTTATCCCACTTGCATAATGGCGAAAACGCTATGGAAAAAGCACATTGGTTGCTATCGGAGGGAGGGTTAATAAATGTCTGAAATTAAAGTGAA
>SKRE01000013.1 GCA_007118655.1 Clostridiales bacterium
CTCCTTGGATTCGATCAGTAAAATAACATCTTTCTTCGGATCAATTTCATTAAATCCCTCCAAACTTTTATTTAACTGGTTTCCCAAAATCCATAGGGTTTTCATAAGGGTTTTGCCTCCTCTATTATCTTCTTAGGATTATACCCCCGGTTATGAGCTGCAACACGTTTATTGCAAAAAAGCAACAAACGTTTTGTTTATAGTGTTCTTGTGATGAAAATCCCTATAAAACAAAAAAAGATCCCTGCAATAACTGCAGCGATCCTTAGAAGTTTATAAGCTTATGTGTTCCTACTTTTCAGCGGCCTTCCTTTTTCTCCGTTTTCGTTCGATGATCATGGCTATCACAACACTGAACTCATAAAGAACGATTAGAGGACCTGCCATCAGTAACTGGGAGATAATATCCGGCGGGGTCAGTATTGCCGAGAGAAGGGCAACCCCTAAAATGAAAAACTTCCGATATTTCCGAAAGGTTTTGGATCCTACCAAATTCAACTGACTCAAGAGAATGATCACCATGGGCAACTGAAAAACAATGCCAAAGGTTAAAATTAAAGATCCCGAGTAGCTTAAGTAATTTGCAAAGGAAAACATGGGCTGTACTTGGCCGGAGCCAATTCCCAGAAAAAACGTAATAGACATGGGAATAATAATGAAAAAAGCAAAGCTTACGCCGAGGAAAAAGAAGACAGATCCCATGAAAAGAGCAAAGAGCCCATATTTTTGTTCATTCTTTTTTAAACCGGGTTTTACAAAGAGCCATAGCTGCAGCAGTGTGATAGGAGCCGTAATCATGACACCTGTAATTACCGCAATTTTCAGTTGTGCCAAAAATAAATCGGGAGGGCTGAGATAAATCAGTTCCAAATGGGCAACAGGGGCTGCCAAAAGATCTACCAGTTCTTCTACAAAGAAATAGCTGGCCATCGTTCCGGCAAGTACCGCTATAGCAATGATGATGATTCTTTTGCGTAGTTCTCCCAGATGTTCTACGATCGATGCTTTTGTGGTGTCCATGGCGATGCTCCCTTTCTCTTCTTCTTTCTCCGTTGCTTAATTCTTTCTGTGCCGGTTTTTTTCTGCTTCTGAAACTTAGCTGTTTTTCTTGTCTTTATCTTCCTGTTCTTCGTCCATAATTCTTACTTCTTCGGTGATTTTATTGGCATGACCTTTAAATTCTGAAATCCCTTTTCCCATGGCTTTTCCGATCTCCGGAAGCTTCGCCGGGCCGAAAATCACCAAGGCAATAACTAAAACAATAATTAATTCCGGTACTCCGATTTTTCCAAACATGATTATTCCTCCTTTGGGGGTAGTTTGCCTAAAAACTTACTTTCAATGAGATCCACTAAAGATTCTAACTCTTCAAAGGAAAATTGGGGGGCCTCAAGATCAAACTTCTGATCCGTTACCATAGCGAACACCTCCATTTTACAGCAAAGGGGCTCATCCGCCGCTTCCCTTCGGTAAACCTCAAGTTTTGGTTTGTTCTCTTGTTTATAACCTTCGGTGATTACCATATCAATATCCGTAATCTTGCTTAGCAGGGCGTCCAGGGTGTATTCCTCCTGAACCTGTTCTATCATAGCAAACTGATTCGGTGAGGAAATCATCACCATGTCCGAGCCCGCCTGGCGGTGCTTCCAGGTGTCTTTTCCCGGCCGGTCCATTTCAAAACCATGAACATCGTGTTTAATCGTGGCTACCCGGTAGCCTCTTTTTTTTAGCTCTTTGATGACGTTGCAAAGCACCGTGGTTTTTCCCGTGTTGGAGTTTTTCCCCACAACGGAGAATACCGGAATCATTGCATCACCTCCGGATGGTCTAAGAGCTGCACCGTTACCCGGTCCCCTTTAACAAAGGGGCCTTCTCCCCCCGGTACGTAAAACAAAGAATTGGTACCGGATAAACTGGAAAGGACTCCAGAGCTGTGTTTCCCGGGGAAACGGATATAGTATTTTCCCTCACGGTAATAGGTTTTCCCACGGACAAAGCGGTTCTGAGAGCTGGTTTTTCGAAAATCATTTTCCAAAATCGCCTCCACTTCCATGAGCCGGGTCTTTTCTTTTCCCTGCTGCTTTAAAATCACGGGACGTACAAACTGTTCGAAGGTGATGTAGGCTGCCGCAGGATTCCCGGAAAGCCCGAACAAGAGCTTATTCCCGTATTCCGCCACGGCTATGGGGGTGCCCGGTTTCATTCGAACCCTCCAGAAAAGCATATTCGCTCCTGCATGCTGAAAGGCTTCCTTAACCAAATCACAGTCTCCTACTGACACACCTCCGGTGGTTATAATCATATCCGCCCAGTGGATGGCCGAGAGGATTTTTTCGGAAATAGTTTCAATCGTATCGTCGCAAACGCCAAGCATCAAGGGTTTTCCGCCGATCTTTTTAATCTGGGCCGCCAACGTGTAGGAGTTGCTGTTTCGAATTTTTCCGTCCTCCAGGGGTTCGTGGATATCCGTCAGTTCATCCCCGGTGGACAGTATTGCGATTCTCGGTTTTCGATACACTTTTACGTAGCTCTTTCCCAGTGTAGCAAGAATGCCGATTTCCGGTGCATCGATTTCCTGTCCCTTTGTCAAGATCCGGTCCCCGATTTCAATGTCTTCACCCTTCCGGCTGATATTGCTTTCCGGCGGGTAACTTTGATAAAAGGTTACCGAGTGCTCGGTAAATTCCGTATCTTCAAACTTTACCACGGTGTCAGCACCCTCGGGGATTTTTGATCCCGTCATAATACGGATCGCCTGGTTTTTTTCGACGATTTTGTCGGTGACATATCCCGCAGGACGAAACTCGATTACTTCCATCGTCAGCGGACGATCCTTCGATGCCCCTTGGGTATCCTCTCCCCGAAGAGCATAGCCGTCCAAGGGAGATTTATCAAAGGGAGGCATATTCATATCCGAATGAATATCCTCCGCCAATATACTTCCCAAACTATCCATTAAGGACACATGGATGGCCTCGGTCTGAACCTTTTTTTCCATTAATATATCTCTAGCTTCCTCTAAGGAAATATTTGATCGCATAAAGTCCTCCTAACACTTTCCAAAATGACAGTCCGGGAAGGTGCATACTTGACATTTCAAACACTGTCCGCCGTAACC
>SKRE01000094.1 GCA_007118655.1 Clostridiales bacterium
CAAATGAGAAAGATGACCTTTGCATCGGTGTATCCTCACTACGTTACAAAGATTGAAAAAAAGGGCAGAACCGTTGAGGAGCTGCACCGGGTCATTCATTGGCTGACGGATTATGATGTACAGGATATCAATAAGCTCATTGAGGAGAATGTCACTTTCGAGGGATTTATCCAACGAGCAACGCTTAATACCAATGCCCCTATGATAAGAGGCGTCATCTGCGGGTACCGGATTGAAGAAATTGAAAATCCCATTACAAGACAGGTCAGATATTTGGACAAGCTGGTGGATGAGTTTGGCTAAAGGCAAAGCCATGGAGAAAATTTTGCGGGGATAATGAATTGCTTGAGACTTGGACGTGATAGGGATTATTTTCCTGGGGAAATTATGCATTTACGATAGAGAAGGAGGCCGAAGCGGGCCTGCTTTTTAGGATAAAGGATTTAACAACTATTCTTGATAGGTATACTGTTAGAGAGCCTATTAGATTTACGAGAATTTTTTTAGTCGGAATTTCAAGATCTAAAACATCGCAATCCATAAGAAATCTATTCACACCGACGATGCTATAATAAAGTTACAGGGAAAGATGGACGGAATAAAAAGCTTTTACCGATGAAATGTAAGCCATCGAGTAACGGCAATTGATAATGATGATAAGAGAGGAGGGTTGATGATGAAAAATATTGTACCGGTGCTTTGGTTTGGTAAGGACGGAGAAAAAGCCGCGGAGTTTTATACGATGATTTTTCCAAACAGCAAGATCAATGAGGTGATTTACGGCCCTGATGAAGATTTTCTGAGCCTGTACTTTGATATGGGAGGTGTGGATTTCGGGATTATTAATGGAGGTGAAGATTTCGAAAAGAATCCTTCCATTTCCTTTACAGTTTATATCGAAGCGAAGGAGAAGGTCGATGAGATCTGGAATCGTTTATTGAAGAACGGAAAAGTGTTAATGCCCCTTCAAAAGTATGATTTTACGGATTACTACGGTTGGGTTCAGGATCAATTTGGTATCAGCTGGCAACTGGTTCTTGGAAAATCAGAACCGGTGGTTGTCCCAAGCTTTCTATTTACTAAGGAACATTATCACCAGGCGGAAAATGCCATTGAAAAATACACATCAACGTTTGGCGGCAGCAGTATTCATGAATTGTTTTATTACGGAAACGAGCAAACGGCCAATCACAAAGATGCACTGATGTATGGGTCTTTCAATCTGAGAAATCAGAAGTTCATCGCAATGGACAGCGCCCTTGATCACGATTATACTTTTAACGAAGGCATCTCACTAATGGTCCTTTGTGACACCCAGGAGGAGATAGATTATTTATGGGACAATTTATCCGTGGTGCCGGAAGCTGAAAAATGGGGATGGTTAAAAGACGAGTTTGGTGTCTCCTGGCAAATTGTTCCGAGAGTGTTGATCAAATACATTGGAGACCGGGATAAAAAGAAGGTAGAAAGGGTAATAAGTACCTTTCCGAGTATGAAAAAACTGGAAATAGCGAAGATTCAAAAGGCTTACAACGGTGAAGGGTAACTGAAAGAGTAACCGGCATATCTTATCAAATCATAGCTGTATGGTTTACTTGTGGAAAATAATCAAGAACTTACCGAAGGACCGAGGATTGAATCCTGGGCACCGGCATTTGAAAATTACCGACTGAAAGAAATAGACGGAGGCACCGAGTTTAAACTAGAGGTGGATACCATTGATGAAGAATATGACTATTTTATGGAAACCTGGCCGAAGGCCTTGGATAAATTAAAAGAAATTAGTGAAAAAGGAGTGTAAAAAAGGAAAATAAGGGAAGGAGAAATATGATGGATGAAAAACCGAAGGTGAAACTCACAGTGACCACCAAGGTAAAGGCCTCGAAAGAAAAAGTTTGGGAATGCTGGACGGAGCCGGTTCATATAAAAAAGTGGAACCAAGCCTCCGATGATTGGCACAACCCTTCAGCTGAAAATGATTTATCTGTAGGCGGAAGATTTCTATACCGAATGGAAGCGAAAGACGGTAGTGGAGGATTTGACTTTACCGGATACTATGATGAAATAGAGCCATATAAGCGCATTGCTTACACCCTGGACGATAGCCGACCGGTTGAAGTCATCTTTAAGGAGCTTCAGGATGCTATCGAGATTATTGAAACCTTTGAAGCCGAAGATACCTTTGCCTTGGATTACCAGCAGCAGGGATGGCAGGCCATCCTTGAACAGTTCAAAAAATATACGGAAACCATCTTTTAGTCAAAAGGCACCTCGAATGCTTCATCTGATTTCGAGGTGCTTTTCCTGTTTTGTAAATACCTTGTTTTAGAAAGCGGATAAATTTTTTGTTGCTTCATCCTGTTTATATGATAATTTACCTGTAGTTCGGGTCTTAAAGGCACATTTCTTATGTATTTCGATTTTTGTATTTTCTTGATTTTTCCTGCATATCCCATTTTTTTCAGGGTAAAAAAATAATATATATTCGATCCTTCTCTCTGGGAAAGGAGGACTTACCATGGAGCGAGAAAGAATAACGGAAATACAGGAAACCCTACAGTATATTCAGGAACATATCGAGGGTCCCCTCTCCTTAGAGGAGATCGCTCGGCAAGTCGGTTACAGTCCCTATCATTTCACTCGGGTTTTTAAGGCCCATATGGGGGTTCCCCTATTTTACTACGTATCTTCCCTTCGATTACAAAAGGCGAAGGATTTACTTTTGCATACGGATCTGACCATTCGGGATATTGCCTTGGATGTAGGGCATCAAAGCCTTGGTACCTTTACCACAAGGTTTACTGAAAAAGTGGGGGTTACCCCGGGCGCATTCAGAAAAACCGCCCCCGATGCTGAAAAAGCCCTACAAGCCATTAAAGGGCTGGGAGAAAGTCTCTCCCATGCTTCCTCTATGACGGAAACCTGCAACGTTTCCGGAATGATTGAAACGGAAATACCCTATCAGGGAATCGTATTGATCGGTCTTTTCCCGAAGCCGATTCCGGAGGGAATCCCCCTGTACGGGACCCTGGTTAGAGGAACCGGAGGGTTCTGCATTCCCGGTGTTGTTCCCGGCATCTATTATCTTATGGCAACCACTGTTTCTTGGGAGATGCAGGCGGATAGTATTCTGTTGACTCGAAAGACCCTGAGAACTGGGGAACATAAGCCTTTAAATATTCAGCGGGGCAGCGCGGTATCGGAATTAAATGTAAAGCTGCATTTGCCGAAGCTGGATGATCCGCCGATTCTGATTTCCCTGCCTTTGTTAATGAAACGTTATCTACAGCAGAATCAAAATAATGAAAGCCAAAAAATAAGTAACAATGATAATTCGGGTCATAAAAAGTAATAAGTTATAAAACTAATATAAAGATATTCGAAAAAATGAAAAAGGGAGCAAGGAAAACCTTAAAGGGAGGGGGAAAGAAGAAAAGTAAAAGAGACCTATCCGGTTTTAGACAGGTCTCTGATTATTTGCACTTAGTTTCTGGGGCTTGAAGGCCCTGGGGGCTCTTCTTCATTCATTAATTGGTTTCTCAGTGATCGATACAATTCGATAATCTCCTGATACTCTTCGCTGTCCCTCTCGTGTTCGCTTCCGTCGGAATCGGTATAGTGATGATTTTGGATTACGGGTGCACGCTCATGAAATTCCTTCACCAGTTGTAAGTGGGGGGGGGGTTCCACGCCGGCCTGTTCCAAAACCAAAAGGGGAAGGATGGTGGCGTTTTGTAAAGGCTGTTCCTCTGTTTCTATGGGGTAGTTTGCCCAGAGGATATAAGGCACGGTATGAAGCCTTAAATCATCCTGCAGTTCTTCAAGGGTCTCATCTCCGATATATCCCATTTCCCGATACAGATCGTAATTATTTCCGAACATCGGCAGGTGATCTCCGAAAAAAAGTAACAGGGTGGGCTCGTCGGAGTCTCTTAGATAGTCCACCAATCGTTTTAAGGCCTGGTCGGAATAATAAAGGCCGTCGGCATAGGTCTGAAGCATGGTCTCCTGCCTTTGATTTAAGCTATGTTCGAAATCAATTACGGGCTCATTTCTTTGTTCATGATAGGGCGCATGATTTTGCATGGTCAAGGTGTAGTTAAAAAGCGGTTCCTCGGATTCCTCCAGTTGTTCTATCAAGAGATCCGTTAAATACTCATCGGAAACAAAGGGTCCCAAGGTGGGGGGCTCTTCTAAGTCCTTCAGAGCGGTAAAATGATCAAATCCCAGGTGAGGAAACACCTCATCTCTTCGATAATACCAGTGATGGTAAGGGTGCAGGGCTTCCGTTCGATAACCCTCTTCTCTAAAAATCGAAGCAAGGGATGGCATGGGTTCGTGGATGTCATGGCGATAAACGATATGCCAGTCCGCAGGGAAAGTCTTAAGGCTGATACCGGTTAATACTTCGAACTCCGTATTCGCAGTTCCGCCGCCAAATACCGGAACATACACCTCACCGTGCAGGCTTTCTTCTTTTAAGTTCTCGAAGTTCTCAATGGGATTCGGGGTAAAATCCGCATCCAGGAGATTAATATCCCAAAAGGCTTCGCTCATTAAAATAATCACATTGGGATCCTGATCCTTATGCTTGGAAGGTTGAAGGGTTTCATCGGGATCAGTTTCTTCAGCCAACTGATCTTCCAAGTCTTCCCATTCCAAAGATGTTTCAGGTTCCTGCTCCACCAAAGCTCTCGGAAGGGAGTAGATAAACCCCAGTTCCCAAGGGCCATAAGCCTCGGCGTAAAGCCCTTGTCCAAGAAGTAAGACTCCTAAGCAAAGCCCAAGGGCGCTGAGGGCAGTTATTTTCATATCACGATAAGGATGATCGCCGAACCATTTTCGCAACAGCAGGTACAGCGCGAATAGTAAAGGCCCCCCTAATAGAATTACGGCAATAGAAAAAGGGGTGATTAAATTCGGGGTCAAGGCAAAAAATTCTCGAACCAGAAAAGCATCCTTCGGTTGAAAAGGTACGCTTCGAAGATTGATTTTATTACCGTTGACAATTCCAAGGATCATGCTGCCGACGAAAACAAACCAAACCCCGCGGTAGAGCTTACGGAATGCAAAACCGAACAGGACGGCGAGTCCCACGAGTAATATGAGATTCACCAGAAAAATGATCGGGTTATCTATGATCCAATGCAGGACCTCGGTGATCCTTGTTCGAAATAAATATTCACTAAAAATAATTGGAATACTCATCAGTAAACCTAATTTTAGCAGGTAGCGATTTTTTTCTTTCATAGGATCTCCTCAATTCAATACGTATTTACTGCACATTTAATAAAGCTTAACCGAAAAACAGCATATTAATCATCTAATTATAGCAATAAAATGTTTCATCCATGCATCATGGATCAGACAAAGGGACCGGGCGAAAGTGAAAAACCTAGAATTCACTCATGAAAAATAGAGGATTTATGAGTCATTGTATAGAAGTAATAGTTTAGAATGGGAACCATAAACATAGTATACAAGGGGGGATGGAATGAAAAAGAAACAAGTCAATGATTTCGAAAAGGATATGGAGGATTTAGAACAGTGGCAGGAACAACAGTATAGTCCCGGACATTTTATCGGTACGGGAAAAGTTCCAAGGCCTATCTTAAAGTCCAAGAAACATCCAACGGTGATGATTGCTATAGGGGTAATAGGGCTGATGGTGCCGGTGGGTGGGATTATTTTTGCCGATGTTCTTTTTAGGGAGATGGCCTTTATGATTTTTCTTTCTTCAGTTTTTATCATTGGCGGAGTGTTGCGGATGAAAAAGCAATGATTTCGAGTCGAAAGGAGAAGTCAAATTTTGAGGCATTTCCATGGATCTTCGAGGATTGAGCACGGAAATGTTTAAACTGTCCGATGTTTGGTCTTCAGTTAATTAAGCAGTGACAAAATTTAAGATTTTAAGGGGGAAGCCCAGTATCACGTCATCGTTCACGGGGAAGGACGAGCCGTGGAAATATTAGAAATGGGAGAGGATGAAGCCAAGGGCCGTGGAAAAAAAGTGGTCTACACTTTTGTAGAGCAGCAGGACAGTGGCATAGAAGAAGAAATGGTGAGATTCAAAGAAGGTATGGTGATTATCGAAGTTGAAAATTATCTGCCGGGACACTTTACCTTGACGAAAAGAGGAAGCTGATCAATAACAGTTTTCAAAACAGATCAGAAGAGAAGGCTTTGTTTCTGTGTCAGGCAATAGATCCCAAAAAAAAGAACCTTGTCTTTTACCGGACGAGGTTCTTTCGATATTACAATAAAAGTCAAAGGATTTCTTAACTGGATGCTTCCGTGGCCACAGGTTCCATTGTTTCTTGTGGTGCAGGAGCGGTAACCTTCAGGGCAAGGTACATTCCTACGATACTAAGGAATCCGGAGACGACATAGCTATAAGCATATCCGCCGGTAAAGTCACGAATAAGACCGCCAACCAAGGGGCCAAATACCCCGCCGATTCCCCAGGCGGTAATGACAAAACCGTAATTCACGCCGAAGTTTTTCATGCCGAAGTAATCTCCGGTAATGGCCGGGAAAACCGTCAGCATTCCGCCGAAGGTAAAGCCCACCATGGCAACACTGAAAATTAATAATGCAGGAGTTGCGGCAAAGGGTAAAATAATGTAGGCCACAACCTGTAAAAGGAACATGGCAAGCAAGGATTTGGTTCGTCCGATCTTGTCGGAAATAATTCCCCACTGTAATCGGCCAAAGGCATTAAACACCGCATAAATCGCTGCCAGGATAAAGCCGTTGGTGATTCCCGACTGTTCCAGGCCGATATTGGAAAGCTGACCGATAATCAGCAGTCCAGCAAAGGTACCGCAGGCAAACATGGCCCAGATCATTTTAAACTGTTTCGTTTTTAACATCTCGCCGGATTCGAACTCCTTTGTGGCCGTGGTGGAGAAGGAAGGTTTAACCTTAACGGTTTCCGACTCCACAGGTGCCGGGGGAAGATAACCTTCCGGCGGGTTTTTTATAAATTGAGAGAGGGCCATAATTCCCACGAAAAATGCACTGCCCAATACGAAAAAGGTGGTTTCGATGCCGTAATTTCCAATAAGATATGTGGTTAAGGGTCCCACATATACGGGGGCTAAGCCAAAGCCGCTGACAACTGCTCCGGAAACTACCCCTCTTTTACTGGGGTGAAACCATTTTACCGCCGCGGGGGTCGGTGCAGAATATCCGGTTCCCATGGCAATTCCGAAAATCAGTCCGAAGGTAATGGTCAGTGTTACCGGGGTTAGCAGCAAACCGGAAAGGTTGAGGCCGATTCCTGCCAGCACCGCGCTGCCCATAATAACCTTCTTAGGACCGAACTTGTCTTGCAACTTCCCGCCGGGAACCATGGAAAATGCAAACATGGCACAGGCAAGCATGTAAGGGATCTGAGTCGCCGTTGCACTCCATCCCAGATTCATCAGTGCGGCAGAGATAACGCCCCATGCATAAAGGGTCCCCAACATCAAGTTCACGCCAAGACCTGCCAGTAATACAATGATACCTTTGTTAAATGCGGTTTTCATCCATTCAACTCCTTTAAAATTTTTATAGATTATTTACGGTCAATAATTGCTTCTACCATTATACTTTTTCTTATAACTATATACAATGAAATAAGTGAATATAATTATATTTTATGTATAAAAAAAGAAACCGGCGTTAAGAACAGAAAAATGATTTGGAAACACAAGAAAAGCAATTGGAAAACAGTATATCAAAAAAATATTGAGGAAGTCCTTGGCTTTGCAACTCAGGAATAACATAAAGCGGATAATATAAAGGGGATGTGGGTTCTTGTGCTATGATGACACAAAAACCCGTATTTCCTTTGCGTTTTAGGTATATTGGAGGAGGCGATTTATGCTACAATGTAAATAAATGAAATTTCAGATTATAAGAGAGTTTTGAACCACTGGAATGGAGGATGAAACATAATGGACAATCAGGAGAAGATTACCGCAAAAGAAAAAACTTCAAATAAGAAAACAAGCAGCCCTGAAAGCGGTGCGGAAAATATGGAGAAGAAGGAGATGGTTCTTCGATTCCCAATCGTTGGAATCGGTGCCTCCGCTGGAGGTTTGGCAGCTTTTGAAGCTTTTTTTTCGGGCATGCCCGTTGATGAGGAACCGGGAATGGCTTTTGTTTTAGTACAGCATCTTGCCCCGGATCATGAGAGCATGTTGACGAACTTGATCTCCAAATATACCAGTATGCAAGTATTTGAGGTGGAGGATGGGATGGAAGTAAAGCCCAACTGTGTCTATATTATCCCTCCGAATAGGGATTTGTCGCTTTCAGATGGAAAACTTCAACTGTTGGAACCTTCAGCACCTCGCGGTCATCGACTGCCCATCGATTTCTTTTTCCGATCTCTTGCCAAGGAACGACAGGAAAGTGGGATTGGTATTGTTTTGTCTGGGACAGGCAGTGACGGTACCCTGGGTCTTCGGGCCATAAAAGGGGAGGGCGGAATGGCCATGGTTCAAAATCCCGACTCTGCAGAATACGACGGCATGCCAAGAAGTGCTCTCGGCACAGGACTGGTGGACTATGAATTGCCGCCGGCTGAAATGCCGGAGCAGTTATTATCCTTTGTATCCCGGGCATTTTTAAAAAAACGTCGTCCCGTGGCACCTGCCCCCGAGACGATAAATAGCCTGAATAAAATCTTCATGTTGCTCAGAGCGCAGACCGGGCACGACTTTTCTCGATATAAATCAAGCGCAATCCATCGACGGATCGAACGGCGCATGGCTATGAGGCAAATTGAAGATATGGAAAAATACGGGGACTATCTTCATAAGAACTCCACTGAGGTTGAGGCTTTGTTTCGAGATCTGCTGATCGGTGTTACAGCTTTTTTTCGGGATCCTGAAGCCTTCGAGGCTTTTGAAAAGGAATGTCTGCCGAAGTTATTCGAGGATAAACCCTCCAATACGCCGCTGCGCATATGGGTTCCGGGCTGTTCTACCGGGGAAGAGGCATACTCCTTGGCTATTTTGGTGGAAGAATATCTGGAAAAACATAATAGAAGCGACCAAGTTCAAATATTTTCTACGGATATTGATGCCGATGCAGTTGGTAAAGCACGGTCAGGGATATATCCTGCCAGTATTAAAGCGGATATTTCCGATGAGCGTTTGTCTAAATATTTTGCAACAGATTCCGGTGAGAGTAATGGAAATCCGGGTTTTTACCGGATCAAAAAAAACATACGGGAAAAGCTGATTTTTTCCGAGCACAACCTTATTAAAGATCCGCCCTTTTCCAAGCTGGATTTGATAAGTTGCCGGAATCTATTAATATATATGAACAGCGAGTTGCAGAAAAAAGTTTTATCGTTGTTTCATTATGCATTAAAAGAAGGAGGATATCTCTTCCTGGGAAGTTCAGAAACCGTGGGGAATTTTAGTGAGCTGTTTTTAAATATCCATCAAAAAGCAAAAATTTACCGACATACCGAAAGTTTTAAAGATCATCAAAAGACCGCCAGTCGAATATTGGAGCCGACGGTACCCATTGATGAAAAGAGAAAATTTTCATTGAACGAAAGAATCCCTTTAGAGGAAAAAAAGTCCATGAAAAAGCTTGTGGAGCATGAATTGCTGGAGCATCTAAAGGTATCCGGTATTTTAATCAATGAAATGGGAGATATTCTCTACATTCATGGTCGCTCGGGCAAATATCTTGAACCGGGGCCCGGAGAGTTTGACCGGAATATAAAAAAAATGATCAAAAAAGAACTTAAAAGATCCTTAAGCATGGCGCTGCATAAATCCATAAAATCTAAATCCCCGGTCATTGTTAAAGGGATGGGGGTTCGAAATAACGGCGAGGATGTAGTTGTTGACTTGACCCTTCGGCCAATCGTTATGAGTACAGGCTTCAGCAGTGACAATGTACTGTATCTCATCGTGCTGGAAGATACACCGTTAAAAGAAAAGGAGGGGTTAAATATCCCGTCTTCCATGTCTGAGCTTGAAGGAGATGAAGGAAAGGGCAGTAAAGATTCCCGAATTTCATCTTTGCTGAAGGAGCTCCATGAGAAAGAGGAGTATCTACAGGCAACCAATGAAGAGTTGGAAACCTCCAATGAAGCATTGAAATCATCCAATGATGAACTGCAGTCCATGAATGAAGAACTGCAATCAACCAACGAAGAGCTGGAAACATCAAAAGAGGAACTGCAGTCAGTAAATGAAGAGTTGAACACCGTTAATGCGGAATTGGAAGCGAAGGTCCTGGATTTGTCTCGAGTAAATAGCGACATGAACAATCTGCTGGCGGGAACCGGAATAGCCACCGTATTTGTGGACCATAAACTGAACATTATGCGCTTCACTCCAACCGCCACTAAAATCATTAACCTGATTCGCAGTGATATCGGCCGTCCGGTGGGTCATATTGTTTCCAACCTAGAGGACTATGACAATTTAGTGGAGGATATAAAGGAAGTTCTGGATACACTGATACCGAAGGGGTTGGAAGTAAAAACCGTCGAAGGAAAAGGGTATAGAATGCATATACAGCCCTACAGGACGTTGGATAATGTCATCGAAGGCGCAGTACTTACTTTTATAAACATTTAGATACGTAGCCTTTCGGGGAGAAGTACAGCCGTGAATATTCGATAACTGTTCAATTATAAATTGCAGACCGCCCGGTCGCTATCAGAGAGGTGGATGAAAATGATGTTGGATGAAAATACAATTAATGAAGGGAAAGATCAGGATCTGGAACTGAGAAAAGTTGCTGAGGAAAAGATTCAGGAAAAAGAACTGGAAATGCCGGTAAATATTGAAAATATGGATAAAGAGTCTATAAAAAAAATCATTCATGAACTGAAAGTCCACCAGGTAGAGTTGGAGATGCAAAACGAGGAACTTCGAAGGGTTCAGGCAGAACTGGATCTCTCCCGCAGAAAATACTTTGATTTATATGATCATGCACCGGTGGGATATCTCACCCTTAACGAAGAAGGGGTGATTATTGAGTTGAATCTTACAGCGGCCAAGCTGCTGGGAACCGATCGCCGAGATATAATTCGCAAGCCCTTTACCCGATTTATCATGCGGGATGATCAGGATATATTTTACCATCACCGAAGGTTGATTCAAAGGACACGGCAACACCAGGAATGCGAACTACGGATGTTATATGCGGGAGCGGGGGCTTTCTGGACTCTTCTTTCAACCCTTCCCGATATTGATAATAGGGGCAGTCTCAATTACCGTGTGGTGATCTCCGATATTTCCCAGCGAAAGGAAACGGAAAAGGAACTGCGAAAAGCCAAGAAAAAGGCTGTTGCTGCAAACGAGGCCAAAAGTCAGTTTCTAGCCAACATGAGTCACGAAATCCGCACACCTTTAAACGGTCTTATGGGAATGACCCATTTATTGACAACCACGGCATTGAATGAAAATCAACAGGAATATGTAATCCATATAAAATCAAGCGCTGACTTACTTTTGCGAGTCATTGACGACATTCTTGACTATTCAAAAATGGAAGCGGGAGAAATGGATCTGGAAAGTATTCCTTTTCAACCGAAGGAAGTGTTGGA
>SKRE01000119.1 GCA_007118655.1 Clostridiales bacterium
ACAAAACATAGCACAAAACATAGTACAAAACATAGTATGAAAGCCAAGGAAGGAAATTAAAGAGACTGAAAAAGATTCAACATAGGATAGTAATTTATAAAAGGGGCGGAGGGTATGAGAATAAAACTGCAGCAAAAAATTATAATTATTGCTCTAATTACCACATTACTGGCACTGGGGGTGTCGGGTTTGATTTCCCGAAGCATTGCAAGGGGGAAGCTGGTACAGGAGATTGAAACCTCGGTTATGAATAGTGCCAGAACCGTAGCTCAGATGGGAGACGTCATTGAGGGTTTGAAAGAGGGAGATCCCCGTCGGGTTCAGGATCAGGTATCCAGGGTACTGTTATCCTCGGATACGATAGAGTTTATTGTAGTCACGGATATGGAAGGTCGCCGATATTCCCACCCGAACCCTGAAGAAATCGGGCGGTTTTTTCAGGGAGGCGATGAGGTCCGGGTATTAGAAATCGGGGAGGAATACACCTCGGAAGCCCAGGGAACCTTAGGGCTTTCCATACGGGGTTTTACGCCGATTCATGATGAAAACCAGGAACGTATAGGTATGGTGGCCGTAGGAATATTAAGCGAAAATGTACAAAAAATCACGGGCGAACTTAATTACGGCACGGTGCTTTCCATTGTTATCGGAGCATTGATCGGATTGCTGGGAGCCTTGATTTTGTCGAAAAATATAAAAAAATCATTAATGGGGCTGGAACCTGTGGAAATAAGCACGCTCTATCAAAAGTATCAAGGTCTTTTAGACACCGTAAGTGAGGGAATACTATCCATCGATGATCAAGGGAGGATCAACTATATGAACCAAGGGGGCTATGAAATTCTAAGGTTGGATAATCCCCATATTCAAGGGAAGTCTGTAGAGGATATTTTTCCGGGGAATCCCCTTTCCAGGACTCTTCGGGAGAAAGTATCGGAAGAACATGTGACCTGCTTTTTTCAAGGGAAAGAAATTATAATGAGCACCAAAGTTATAGAACATCATGGAAAGATTTTTGGAGCCATCGGAAGTTTTAAGGATAAAAAAGACATTACCCGCTTAGCCGAGGAGCTCACGGGAGCCAGAATTCTGACGGATTCACTACGAGCTACCACCCATGAATTTTCCAACAAGCTTCAGGCGATTCTCGGTCTGATTCAAATGGGAAGTATCGATGAAGCCCAGAGTTACCTGCTAGAGACCCAAGAGAATAACGAAAGTCTGCTGCAAACTTTAGGGCAAAACATTCTAAACGTGAAACTACAGGGACTGCTCCTGGGTAAAATTCATCGTTGTCAGGAAGAAGGGGTGCAGCTCTTGATCGATGAACGATCCATCGTAATGGATCCCGAAAACTCCACCGGGGACCATCAGTGTGTGATGACCATTGTAGGAAACCTGGTGGATAATGCCCTAGAGGCTTTGATAAATGAATGTTCTGCAGAGGATGACTCAGGAACCTCGGACCACAAAACCATTCGGCTGCTTATTCAAGAATCGGACAAGAACATAAAAATTGAAGCGGAAGACAACGGTCCCGGAATCCCTCATGAAGATGCCTCGAAAATTTTCGAGAAGGGTTTTAGCTCTAAAGGAGAAAACCGAGGGTTTGGTCTTCATATTGTAAAAAAATGTGTGGATTCTCATCGGGGCAGCCTGAAAATCGACACATCGGAAGGGGAAGGCACCACCTTTTACATTACTCTTCCAAAAGAGGATAGAGGGATGGAATAATTGTTCTCTATTAAGAGTCACCCATGCGGTGGCTTTTTTTCTTTAGTATTTTGGGGTGATCTTTATACTTAAGAGTATATGCGCTATTCGAATTATACTAACGAACCCTTTGTTAATTCCTGCTTTTCCCGGGGATAAAAAAATTATATACTTAATAAAGGAGGAACTCCGATGAGTGGACTGGAGGACAAGAAAATTTTACTAAAAGAGTATCTGGACAAAGAAGAAATAGATCCCTTAAAAAGCGAATTAATGGAACTTTCAGAGATTGAGATTCTTGAAGTAATGCGTGAACTTTCTTCCGAGGATCAGGTGATTCTTTTTAGACTGCTGGATAAGGATCGGGCATTGATTGTTTTTAAAGAACTGGATCAATTTTTACAACAAAAGCTTATTGAATCCATTGGAGAGAGTCGGGCAGTAAAAATGATCAGCGAGCTGGATCCCGACGACCGGGTTCGATTGTTTGATGAAATGCCTGCCAGCGTTACGAAAAAACTGATTGAGGCCCTGCCTAAAGATAAAAGAGACGAGACTGCGCTCTTAATGGGATTTGAACCGGAAACCGCCGGACGTTTGATGAATCCTTCCTACTTTCAAGATTAAAAAAGAGGATACGGCAGCGCAGGCTTTAAAGAAAGTACAAAAGAGTGCGGGTGAAAATGAGAGTATCTACACTATTTATGTAACCGATGACAAAAGAAAACTTGAGGGGGTACTTTCCCTTCGGGAATTGATGATGGCAAATGCTGGGGACAAGATCAAAGATATTATGAACGTTCATGTGATTAAAGTACTCACCAGCACGGACCAGGAGGAAGTGGCGAAAATCCTTCAGGAACTGGAATTGCTGCAGGATTGATTGCTAATATCTGGCAACCGGTGGAAGGACTTGGCCTTGCCGTAGGTCTGTCGCTAGCATTTACCATGACCATAGCTACCACATTGGGATTCTTAATTCCCTTTATGCTTCAAAAGTTTAACATTGATCAGGCAGCTGGAGCCGACCCTATTATTACTACTATCAAGGATATCTCCGGGTTGATTATTTACTTTTTCTTAGTTTCTCAGTTCTTGGGACATCTAATGTAAGATTATTAAAAACTGCATAAATTGATTTTTAAACTACTGTGCCAACCATTAGGTTGGCATTTTTTATGCTTTTATCGGGGAACCGGGGATTTATACAATGGAGAATGGACAAAGCTTACAAAATGGACAACGGGAGGGAGTGGACAACGGGACGGAGTAATCGTCCTCTCAATGCTGAGAAATGGCACCAATTGGGCAGGCCTCATTTTATTGTAGAATGGACAGGAAGCAGTCTGGACAATGGTAATTTGACAGAGTAATTGTTTTTCTAGACTTCGA
>SKRE01000065.1 GCA_007118655.1 Clostridiales bacterium
CCTTTTTCCGGGAATAGATCCACTAAATATTCCGCCGCCTCTTCCATTTTGCTGTATCTTCGGTTCAGGGATTCCAGGGTGTGATTGAAAATCATCTCATCGGGAGCTCCGCCGTAGCGCAGTCCTTCCTTTGCCGCTTCAATACAGCCCTCCACCACCAGCCTCATGCGGTTGGCCGTGGTAGGCCGGGCATTCGCCAGGGTTTCCCCCGCTTTTTTTAGCTGTTCCAGCTGTATTCCCTCGGGTTCGTGTTCCACTTCCTTTGCGGCCAGGGCCATGCCCATGCCGGCGGCGGTAAAGGGTCCCGCACTTTGGGTGACCATATCGGCGATGGCCTGGGCCACTTCCTTATGGGTTTTGCAGACCTCGTAACGGATCACCCGGGGATACACTCTTCGATCCAGAATTTTAACCTCCCGGTTTTCATACCAGGCCACGTTCTCAAATTGCAGCATAAAGGCCAAATCATGGTCCATTCGCATCATAGTTTTTCCTCCCCTCCCTGACCGTAACTGCCGAAACGCCAAACCATTTTTTCCATTTCCTCATCGGAGAGGATTCTGGGCTCTCCAATATTCTTGGTGCGGTAGTAGATCTCGGCGCAGAATTCCAGTTCCTCCGCCTTGGAAAAAGCACTGTCCAAGGTGTTGCCCCCGGTTAACATGCCGTGGTTGGAAAGCAGTACCGCAAAGCGCTCCTTCATGCTTTCATAGGCATTTTCCGCCAATTCTTCGGTGCCGAAGGTGGCGTAAGGAGCCACGGGGATGTTGTTGCCTCCTCCCATGGCAATGAGATAATGCATCGCAGGGATTTCCCAGCCTAAGGTCGCCATGGTGGTGGCATAAATCGAATGCACATGGACCATGGCCCGGATATCCGTCCGCTTTTCGTAAAAAATCCGATGCATCCCGTATTCGCTGGAAGGCTTATGGTCCCCTTCAATGACATTGCCCTGAAGATCCATTACCAGAATATCCTCGGGTTTCAGGGAAAAATAATCCATTCCGCTGGGGGTGATGATCATTCGGTCCTCCTCAGGGATATATATGCTAATATTGCCTCCAGTACCTTTTGTCAGTCCTGAGGTAATCAGTTTTTTTCCGTATTCCACAACCAGTTTTCGTTCCTGTTCAAATTTCATTTTATCCGCTCCTTCATAAATGGGACATGATTTAGGAGGACAATTACTCCGTCCCGCTGTCTTGTCTTCTCTGTCTTCTCCGGCAAATTATGTTTTATGCCAGTATATTTAATATACCCTTCTATGAATGGTTTCAACAAAAAAAGATCGAAGACATCAAAGTCTTCGATCCAAAGATCCCGGGTATTTTTGAAATTACTGGGTCTTTTCAATCTCTTCCAGGAAGGTATCCATGGACTGGTTTCCTACGAATTCAAATTCGTCATTGATTACCACCTTGGGTACGCTGGATACGTTGAATTTATTGGAAATTTCCCCAAAGGTTTGGGCTTCAATCATTTCCGCATCAATATTGGGATTTTCCAGGGCCAGCTTATGGGCTTTTTCCACGGCGCCGGGGCAATGGGGACAACCCAGGGTCACAAACACTTTAATGTTTACGGGCTTTGTGATTTTTTTCAGCCGCTCCTGTTGAGACTGGGGCAAACTGTCCAGGGCTCCCGATACTTCCATAATCCCTTTGATCAGGGAGTTGATCTCGTGTCCTCCGGGAACTCCGTTGAATTTTACTCCCCGGTGCTTTTTCTCTCCGTCCAGGAGCACAATGCTTGGGAGGAGGGTCACGCCGAATTCCTTTGCCTTGTCCTGATGGGTATCAAAATCATAGGCTTCCAGATGGATTTTATCCGATAGGGACTCAATCTCCTTCATAAAGCTTTCCGCTTGTTTGCAGTTTTCGCATTCACCTTTTTCCGTAAATACCGCCAGGGTTACATCATTTTTCATTCCTTTGAAAAATCCGCTTAATTGTTCTCTGATTTCTTCGTTCAATAGTGCCATGATCAACATCTCCTTTTGTATATTGTTGGTTCCTCCACGCTTATTTTGCTGTCACTTTTTGGGGCGCTTCGATTTTGGCATGGGTGTTTAAATAGTCATTTACTGCCAGGGCAACTTTTGCACCGTCTCCCGCCGAGGTAATGATCTGCTTATAGGGAATCGTTGTAATATCCCCTGCGGCAAAGATGCCGTCGTTGTTGGTTCGCCCATAGGCATCTACAATGATCTCTTTTCGGTCATTGAGCTGTACATACTCCTTAAAGGCCTCGCTGTTGGGCAGGTATCCGATTTCAACGAAAATTCCGTTGGTATTCATGATTTTTCTCTCGCCGGTGGTTCGGTCCAGGACCTTGATCCCGGTTACCATGGCTTCTCCCATGATCTCTTCCATCTGGGTTTCTAAATGAACGTGAATATTATCATAGTTTTTCACCTGATCCACCAGGCATTGGTCTGCCCGCAGCTGACTTCGATGAACCAGGTCCACCCGACCCGCAATTTTTGCCATATCAATGGCGGATTCCACAGCGGTATTTCCGCCTCCCGCAATGACTACATCCAGCCCTTCAAAGAAAGGCCCGTCACAGATGGCGCAGTAGGCAACCCCTTTTCCGCTGAATTCCTTTTCTCCGGGGATCCCCAGTTTACGGGGTTTTGAACCCGTGGCCAGTACCAATGTGCGTCCCTGGTAATGGTCTCCGTTTTTGAGATGCACTTGATGAATGCCCTCATCCTTGGTTAATTCCTCTACCTGTACTTCTTTCAGTATCGGCACCTGTAAATTTTGTACATGGCCGATAAATTTATTTACAAGACCTTCTCCGGTCATACTTTCATATCCTAAATAATTTTCCACCGTGGAGGTATCCATGACCTGACCCCCCAACCGCTCGGTGATGATCCCTACGTTAAGTCCCTTACGCTTGGCATAAAGGGCGGTGTTCAATCCCGCAGGACCTCCTCCGATCACCAGGACGTCGTATAAAACCTCTTTTTTCAGTTGTACCTTCCCTAGATCTGTCATATCCAAATTCAGTTCCATTTGTTATGGCCTCCTTAAAATTAGTATTTCCGTATTCGGTATTCGTCGTTCATCGTTCATCGTTCATCGTTC
>SKRE01000078.1 GCA_007118655.1 Clostridiales bacterium
CCGCATAGGTGTCCAGTTCATTGAAAAAGGCTACCCGCATGGCGAGGTAAGTGTTGGAGAAAAGCTTAACCGCCTCCGCTTCCCTGGAGTTGATCAAGAGCTTTGGAATATTCTCCTTGGCCGCCCCTTTCGCTAAGAGTTCTGCAAAAACTTCTCCCCGTTCGCTTTTTTCACCTACAATGATTCGGGAGGGGTGAAGATTATCATAAAGGGCTTTCCCTTCCCGCAAAAACTCCGGAGAAAAGAAGATGTTTTGGGTGTTGAATTTCTTTCGTACGTCTTCGGTATAGCCCACCGGTACCGTGGATTTAATTACCATAACCGCCTCAGGGTTGATCTGCAGCACGTCGTTGATGACCGCTTCCACCGAAGTAGTATTAAAGTGCTTCATCTCCACATCATAATCCGTCGGAGTGGCGATGATAACATAATCCGCTCCTTTATATGCTTTTTCTTTATCCATTGTGGCTGTTAAATTCAAGTCTTTATTGGCTAAAAAATCCTGAATCTCCTTATCCACAATGGGTGATTTTTTATTGTTGATCAGGTCAATCTTCCATTGGTTTATATCCAATGCCACCACCTGGTTGTTTTGTGATAATAATACTGCATTGGATAACCCTACATATCCCGTACCTGCTATGGCAATTTTCATATGTATAGTCTCCCTTCTATTTCTTTCCATCTTACATATTTTCTAACTTTCCATCTTGCCATCGGACAATTACTCCGTCCCTCTGTCCGCATCTTTCCAACTATCTATCTTTCTTATTTCCATCATTTACTCTCCGTAATATTCTTTATACCACTGTACGAACTTTTCCAGGCCTTCGTCTATGGTGGTGCTGGGTTTAAAGTTGATATCCTTTTCCAGGTCCGACACATCGGCGTAGGTGCGAACCACATCTCCCGGCTGCATTTCCATATAATTTTTCGAAGCTTTCTTTCCCAGTTTATCTTCCAAGGTGGCGATAAAGGTTTCCAGGGCCACGGGCTGGTTGTTGCCGATATTATAGATTTTGTAGGGGGCAAAGCTCTCGCTTAGAGGGTCTTTTTCCTCGTCCCAGTCGGGATTTCCCACCGGAGGTTTCGGGATCAGTTTTTCAAGCCCCTCCACAATGTCATCGATATAGGTAAAGTCCCGCTCCATTTTTCCGTGATTGAATACGTTAATACTCTCCCCCGCAAGGATTTTTTTTGCAAAGGAAAAGTAGGCCATATCCGGTCGGCCCCAGGGTCCGTACACGGTAAAAAAGCGAAGGCCTGTGGTGGGGATATTGTATAGATGGCTATAGGTATGGGCCATCAATTCATTGGATTTTTTCGTTGCGGCGTACAGACTTACGGGATGGTCCACCTGATGTTCCGTGGAAAAGGGCACCACTTTATTGCCCCCGTACACCGAACTGGAAGATGCGTACAACAGATGTTTTACGGGATGATTTCTGCAGGCCTCCAGGATATTGATAAAGCCCATCAGGTTGGAGTCCACATAGGCGTGGGGATTTTCAATGGAGTACCGTACCCCCGCCTGGGCGGCCAAATTGATTACGTAGTCCGGTTTCTGCTCTTTAAAAACCCCATCTACGGAGTCCCGTTCTTTTAAGTCGATCTTTTGAAAAGTAAAGTTCTCATATTCATTTAATATCTCCAGTCTGGATAGCTTCAGTTTGGGATCATAGTAGTCGTTTAAGTTGTCAATGCCAAGGATTTCATAGGACTGATCCAGCAGTTTCTTTGCCAGGTGAAAGCCGATGAAGCCCGCGGCCCCGGTGATTAATATTTTATTGTTCATAAATACCTCCCTATTCTGCTTTATTTCTACCTCCTAGTTTAATACAAGGCCGGTAAAATATCAATCCTATAAAATTGACAGGACCTGGAGACAGCGTATCCGTCCCCAGGTCCCTTCCTCTTTTATCTTTGCTTTCTTCGAATTTGATATTTATAAACGACCATTCCGATGATGGCTAAAAACTGCAGCCCGCTAAGATAGACAAAGATGTTGGCGTCGATTCCCCGGGAGGTATTTCCCAAGTCTTCCTCCTCCACAAGCACTGCCCGGGTTAGGAAGTAGTTCGAAGTATGTTCCAGTTCAATGGTAACAAAACCCTCCGCATCCACCACGTACTCCCCTTTTACTTGAAAAGGATTTTCCGCTTCCAAAAGTTTTTCCAGTTCTTCGTCGCTTAAGGCTTCTGCATCTGTTTCAAGATTTTCGTAGTAATATAAATTGATCAGGGTTCCTTCGGTGTAGTAATCCCCCACATTGATACGAATCGATGTGCCCGTCGGCAGCATTTCATTATGATCAAAGGCCAATACCATTCCCTGGGCAAAATTGGCGGCTTCAATGATTTTTTCCCGATTGTCGCAGTTAAAGTCTAACAGGGTTTTAACCCCCAATAAGTCTTCAATTGCCTCGCCGTCGATCACCCATTCATAAAGGGTCCGGCCTTCTTCATCCAGGGCTCGGATAATCAGGGTTTTTTCCTGGTCCTTCAGCAGTTGAAGAAGATCTTCGTCGATGATCCCTCCGTTGTCCTGCAGCACTATCACTTCCTTCACCGTGCTGTTTTTAATCGCATCTTCCAATTCCTCCATGGCAACTTCCGATGGAGAGTCGTCCCGATGCACGATAATTGTATAAGTTTTTTCCGCTCCATTTTCCGCAGTTACGGTAATGGTTATTTCGTTTTTCCCAAGGGCCAACTCCCCCGGATTGTCTATATCCACCGAGGCCTCACTATGGTCTGCCTTGGCATTTACGGAAATCGAAGGGATATGATTTTTCACATCCACTTGATACTCCAGGGTATCGACCGAGAACTCCAAGGGATAACCCTCCACCTCTAAGGATGCTAACTCCGCATTTCCCGATAAAGGCACCGTACTGCCCCTTTCATCTTTTCGGGTAATATTGATCGTATAGGTTTTCTGACTGCCGTTTTCCGCGGTCACCGTTATGTTTGCCCGGTTTTCGTAAACATTTAAAACCACATTCCCCGTACCGCTGACCTTAGCCTTTGCATCCTCGGCGGCGGCGGAAATGTTCAGACTTTCCACGTTGTTCTCCACGGTTATAC
>SKRE01000107.1 GCA_007118655.1 Clostridiales bacterium
ATTTCCAAGGTAGTTGGTCAAGCCGTTAAAGGCGATGGCGCTGATCACAAAGGGAATGGATGGCCGGCCTAGGGAAAAGGGTACTGGTTTTATGATAATGCTAATATTATTAATGTATTTTTTATATTTCATAGCATTTAAATCCGAATATTTTGGGTAAATAAACAACAGAACTTGATCTATCAATAACAAAAGGGTTTGCTCGTTAATGGAGTGCTTTAAAGGGGTTTGAAAAGGAGTTGTAATGATGGAGAGGTATCAATTCAAAGGAATTGAAACAAAAAATTTGATCCTTAGAAGATTTAAGGAAAGTGATATCAAAAGATTTTATGCCTACCGAAATCATCCGGAAATCCGAAGATATGTGGGAGAAGGATGGTGCGACTGCACCTACGAGAAGGCTAAAGTATTTATTAAAGAACAGTCAGGGGCGGAACTGAAAACACCGAAACAGTGGTTTCAGATTGCCATTGAAAGAAAATCTGACAAGGAACTGATTGGAGATTTGGGGATTTACACCCCGGAGCCTGCTGAAAAACAGGTCCAGATGTTTGTAACCATCGCTCCGGATTCTCAGCAGGAGGGATTTGCCTTAGAGGCTGCAAAAGCGGCCCTGGATTATGTTTTTGACAATCTGGATCTGGAACAAGTTATTGCTATCATTGATATCCGAAACCGTGCTGCGGTAAACTTACTGGAACGTTTGAAGTTTGAAAAACACGGAGATTTTACGACCAATGAGGAAGTTGACGGAGAAGATATTACCGAGCATTTATTTACCATCACAAAAGAACAGTGATTTAAGGTTCAAGGGACTGGCGGATCTTCCCGTTAGGAGGCTGGCATCTTTAATTTCCAGTTGAGGAACAAATAAGCAACAGAAAAAAAATGAGCTCCGGGATATATTCCGGGGCTTTTACTTTTGCTCACAAAACCCTATTGACACCAGAACATTTGTTCACTATAATGGAATTAGAAACAGAACAAATGTTCAAGGGGGGATTATTTATGAAAGCAATTTTCCATATTGACGTAAACAGTGCGTATTTATCATGGGAAGCCAAGGACCGTTTGGAAAAAGGCGAGACATTGGATCTTCGAAGGGTACCTTCCGTCGTGGCCGGGGATCCCAAAAAACGAAACGGTATTATTTTAGCTAAAAGTATTCCCGCAAAAAAGCACGGTATTAAAACGGGAGAGGCTCTTTTTGAAGCCTTTAACAAATATTCGGATTTGATTGTAGTACCGCCGAATTACGGACTCTATATGCAGTGCAGTCATCAAATGAATGAAATTTTCAAAGAGTATTCCCCCTTAGTGCAGCGATATAGTGTGGATGAGAGTTTTATCGACTACAGCAATATGGAGCATCTGTTTGGAGACCCGTTGAAAGTGGCCCATGAAATTAAAGAACGCATCAAAAATGAACTGGGTTTTACGGTATCTGTAGGAGTCTCCACCAACAAATTGTTGGCAAAAATGGCCAGCGATCTAAGAAAGCCTGATGCAGTAATTACCCTGTACCCCAAAGAGATACCGGAGAAGATGTGGCCTCTTCCTGTAGGGGATTTGTTCATGGTGGGACGGAGGACCCGACCGAAGTTGGAAAATCTAAATATTGAAACTATCGGAGATTTGGCCAATACGGAAGTGGAATTGTTGAAACAGGTTCTGAAATCCCATGGGGTACAGATCTGGAATTATGCCAACGGGATAGAAAACTCTCCGGTGGAAGGAGGCCCCCGGGAAGTAAAGGGCATCGGCAACTCCACCACCATACCCTATGATGTCTATACCAGGGAGGAGGCTTATTTGGTGATTCTTAGTCTTACGGAAACCGTAGGGATGCGTCTTCGGGCAGGAGGTTACGGTGCAGGCCTTGTCAGCATTGGTATCAAAACCAATAGCTTTATGTATTATTCCCATCAGCGAAAACTGAAGATTGCTACGGACAGCACTCAGGAGCTCTATGAGATTGCCAAGGAACTTTTCCGGGAGGTATGGGGCGGGGAGGTGATTCGGCATTTAGGAGTACGGGTGTCCAACTTAAAAGAGGGAGGGATGCGTCAACTAAACTTATTCGAAGAGTCCAAGGAATATGAACGGCACCAAAAAATTGACCGCACCATTGATCAGCTGCGTCTGCGCTATAAATCCACCTGTGTTTTTCGGGGATGTTTTGCCAATACAAAAATAAAACCCCTACAGGGCGGTGTAGGGGAAGAGGATTATCCGATGATGAGCAGTCTTTTGTAACAAAATAGAGATATTAGTGTAGGAAAGTAAAGGCGGAAATGGCAGACAAAGCTTTTTTCTTTGCCAGGGAAGGATAGCCGAGGCAGCGATGCCAGGCTTCCCGAAAAAGGTCCTGCTTTCCGATTCGAAGACCGGTGGCACACCACATGGAAAAGTGTTCGCAGTTGTTGTGTTTGACCCGGTAGCCGTCAAAATCCGAATACAGCATGGACTCTGCCCGGCGGGCGATTTCTTCGGGGGTAAAGGCTAAGGCTATGGGATTGTCAATTTCAACGACCCCGTCTTTGGAAAACTCCTGCAAGGTGCACAGAGTAATGGATGCTTGATGAATTTTCAGTATGCTGGAACAATGAAAATGGACGACCTTGTCATTTCCCACATCCACGCCATAATGTTTATAGGTTAAAAATCGAAAGATCAACCGATCCAAAAAGCAACTATCGGGGTTGGCTCTGAGATTCGTTGAGGTGTTTATTCCCAGAGGGAGTCTTTCGACATAGAGTATATCTCCGATCATTGATGCACTTCCTTTGCTGAATATGTATTATCCGGGACTTTGGTAGCAAGATATGTCCAGACACTTCATTATATACCCTTCAAGATTATTTTACCAGCTTAATATTTTAAAAATGTTTTACAGTTTATTTCTTTGGGATAGGGGAATTTACAAAAAATAACTGGTTTGGGTTGAAGTTTAAAAAAAGGGGTATGCAACAAACGTTGATTATTTTATAATTTAAAGAATTTCTATAAAAAAAGACACATTAACGAACAGGGACAGAAAATACAAATATG
>SKRE01000159.1 GCA_007118655.1 Clostridiales bacterium
ACGAGGAATTTGGATGCCTTTTTTTATCATATCAATTACTACGAGGATGAGGCGTTCAGCAGTCATTTGGAGATGATACAGTTTTTAAAGGATCAGCGGCTCCCCGTGGATCCTCATATTTACCTGTGCAAAAATATGGAAGAGGTTATCGGGAAGATCGAAACCCTGGAAAAGACCATAAAGGATTTGGACTTTTTAACCGACGGGATCGTGATTAAGGTCAACGATTTAAAAACCCGGGAAAAACTGGGGTTCACCCAGAAATTTCCCCGCTGGGCCATGGCCTATAAGTTTGAAGCCCAGGAGATGACCACTTTGTTAAAGGACGTAATCTGGCAGGTGGGCCGTACGGGGAAGCTTACCCCCACGGCCATCCTGGAACCGGTGGAAATCGGAGGGGTAACCGTAGGAAGGGCGACCCTGAATAACTATGGAGACATCCAGCGAAAAGACGTAAAAATCGGATGCAACGTCTGGCTTCGAAGATCCAATGACGTCATTCCCGAGATCATGGGAGTGGTAAAGGAAAGCTGCAGTGATGCGGAAGAAATTCAAAAGCCGGGAAACTGCCCGGCCTGCGGCACGGAAGTAGTGGAAAAAGGGGCTCATATCTTTTGTCCCAACTCCCTGTCCTGTAAGCCCCAGCTGGTCTCCCGGATTTCCCATTTTTCCAGTCGGGACGCCATGGATATTGAAGGCCTCAGCGAGAAAATCACGGAGCAGCTTCATGATGAAGTAGGGCTTCGGGGCATTGCGGATTTATACCGTTTAAAATACGAAGAGTTAATCAACCTGGAGCGATTCGGGGATAAGAAAACGAAAAATATCCTGGCCGCCATTGAAGACAGCAAAGACTGTGAACTCTCTCAGTTTGTGTACGCCTTAGGCATCCCCAATGTGGGAAAGAAAACCGCCAAGGATTTGGCAAAGCACTATAAAACCCTGGAAAATATACGGAAAGCCGAGACCGAAGAACTGATCAGTCTCGGGGATATTGGAGAAATTGTGGCCCGGTCCGTCGTGGATTTTTTCCATGAGGAACGAATCAAAGAAAGCATTGACGCCTTACTGGAGGCGGGAGTAAATCCCAAGCCGGTGGAGGAAACTCCACAGGGGGACAATTACTCCGTCCCCCTGTCTGGCCTGTCTGTTGGCGGTGAAAATCCCTTTGTCGGAAAAACCATCGTCATCACCGGAAGTTTTGAAAACTTCTCCAGCCGCAAGGATATTCAGGCCTACCTGGAAGACTCGGGAGCCAAGGTAACGGGAAGCGTCAGCAAAAATACGGACATCCTGATTGTTGGGAAGGACCCGGGATCGAAGCTTCAAAAGGCGGAAAAGCTGCAGTCCCAAGGGGTGGAGATCGAGATCCTGACGGAGACCGAATTTATTGAGAAAAAGGAGGTCTAGGGCGATGAACCGATGGCTGAAAGTTTTACTGTACACCGTGATGGGCATTTTATTGAGTATCGTCCTATTATTTACCGCAACGGAATGGGTGTCCTTTAATGTGGACCACTACCTAACCCAATTTGAGCGCTACGATGTACCCGAGGTAACGGGCATGGATATGGAAAACCTGGAGTACACCGTAGAGGATATGCATCGGTACCTTCGGGGAGATGATCGCCATCGTCTGGAAACCGAAGCCTACTTCGGAGACGAACTGCGGCCGGTGTACGGGGAGCGGGAAATTCTTCATATGATCGATGTACGGGATCTTTTTGTTGCAGGAAAAAACATTCGAAACATCGGGGCCATAGTCTTTTTTCTGCTGATGGTTTTAATGGTCTTTCAAGACAAGAGATGGAAGAAAAATATTTGGAATCTGCTGTTTTATACCATGATCGGGAATATTCTCTTTTTCGGGCTGTTAGCCCTGCTGATGTATGTGGATTTTAACCGGTATTTTGTGATTTTCCATCTGATCTTTTTTGATAATGATCTATGGCTGTTAAATCCTCAAACCGATACATTAATTCAAATGGTTCCCCAGCCCTTCTTTTACAACACCGCCTATAAGATTACGGGAATTTACGCCGGGGTTATGATTTTTCTCGGAGGCCTGGGATGGTTTATGAAAAAGCGGCAGCTGAACAACGGAACCTATAAAAGATAAGAAAGATAATTGATGAAGATGAGGAAGGCAAAAGCCGATAAAGAAGGTGTGATAATGGAAACATTGGAACGTAAGGAAATCAAAAATCTATGCCGCAAAAGCGGACTGTGGTTAAACAATAAAGAGATCACAAAACTTCAGGGAGACATAAAGGAACTTTCCGGTTATTTAAATAAGCTGGAAGCAATTGAAACCCCAAAGACCTATGAAGCCATAGAAGAGGGATACTGGATGCATCAAAACAAAACCCCCCTTCGAAAGGACCGGGTGGAAGGGTTTGATCAAAAAGAACTATTGAGAAGCAATGCACCGAAAATAAACCGAAACTATGTAACCGTACCGAAGGTTATTAAATAATCAGCAAAGAGTCTTTACAGAAAAGGGTGAAAGAACAGTGGATAATCAGAGATTAACCATAAAAGCGATACAAAAAAAACTCGGGGATAAAATATTCAGCGCAGAGGAACTATTTAAGGACACCCTGAAGACAGTCAAGGAAAATGAGCATAGGATCAGTGCGTTTATCAGCCTTACAGAGGAAGAGGTCTTAACAAAGGGTCGGGCACTGGATCGTAAACTGCAAAAGGGCGCATCCCTCGGAAATCTGGAGGGAGCCCTTTATTCCGTTAAGGATAATATTATGGTGAAAAATCAAAAGTGCACCTGCGCTTCCAGGATGCTTGAAAACTTCACTGCTCCCTATGACGGGGAAAGCATCATCGCCGTGAACAGCGCCGGAGGCGTAAGTCTTGGGAAAACCAATTTGGACGAGTTCGCCATGGGTTCCTCTACGGAGCATTCCGCCTTTAAGGTGACCAGAAATCCCCGGGATGACAAACGGGTGGCTGGGGGATCCAGCGGAGGCTCGGCTGCGGCTGTGGCTGCAGGTTTCGGGAACTTCTCCCTGGGTTCGGATACGGGAGG
>SKRE01000164.1 GCA_007118655.1 Clostridiales bacterium
ACGGAAGCATTAGAACGAGAAGGGGACTTTGAAGTCCAAATAGAAGTTGTCCGTAGTGAGGAAGGCCTGACAGTTGAGGCAAGTATTACGTACCTGGGCGATGAGGATAAGGTGGATATCTATCATGGGGGAAGTATTTTTTATTTCAATATTTATGAACAAGACGGAGATTTTGAGTACTTAGGAGCGATGGATGCCCAATTACTCACCACGGAGCTTTTACCAAAGGAACCCCACAACATTGAAATCAACTATCCCATCCTGGAGGAACTGGAACCGGGAACCTATGAATTTGAAGCAGAAGCGGTATTCTCCCTGGACGAGGAGCATATAACAGATACGATGATCAATATTCCGGCAAGCGTCATGGTATCCTTGGATTGATTTCCTTTTTTATGATGAAAAAATAGAAATTCCTTGGACAAATTCCTGCATACCATTTATTAACCAGGGTAGATATAAAACATCTGCAGTACTATTATAGTATTCAATAATCGAGCTTCTAAATGCTTATAAAAAGCATAAGGGTAAAGCGGTTTTATGTCCGGTAAGTATGAGGAGGGATCTTATGGCAAATATCGTCGTTTTTCATTCGGTTCTGGGAGTTCGGGAAGGAGTATTGGAGTTAAGTAAATATCTGGAGGAACATGGCCACCGGGTATTTTGTATGGACTTATATGACGGACGATCCTTTAATGACATGGATGAAGCCTTTGAATTCTTTAACGGTATCGGGATTCAAGGTTTGATGGAGCGCACCGTAAGTTATACGAAAGAGGTACCCGGTGACGCATTCTATATCGGATTTTCCAACGGCGGCGCCTCTGCACTACTGCTTTCAGGTACAAAGCCGGGAGCGAAGGGATGTGTAATGCTTCATGCAGCCCTGCCTATCCATGCCCTTGGCATTGAAAAATGGCCTGCAACGGTTCCGGTAGAGGTGCATTATGCCAAAGCAGATCCATGGAAGGAAGAAGAGGAGATTAAGGCCTTTGAAGATGACATTAACGGAAGTGGCGCTTCTTATCAATACTTTGAATATCCGGTAAAAGGACATCTGTTTACCGATCCCTTGCTGCCGGAATATCATAAAGAATCCGCAGATTTACTATTGAAGAGGGTCTTGAAGTTCGTCGAAGACAACGAGGTGAGAACATGATTTATGTGGCGTTGCTGCGGGGAATAAATGTAGGGGGAAAAAATAAAGTTGATATGAAAAAGCTGAAAGAAACCTTTGAGAAAGTAGGGATGAGGGATGTGGTCACCTATATCAACTCTGGCAATGTGATTTTTCAAGATGCTGAACATAGTAAGGAGAAAATAGCAGGATTATTAGAAACTGCGATTCAAGAGGATTTTTCATTGGAGATTAAAGTATTAATTCGAAGTCTGAATGAGTACCAAGAAATAATGAAAGTGGTCCCGGATCACTGGAAAAATGATAAAGAGATGAAAAGTGATGTGTTGTTTTTGTGGGAAGAGATTGATCAAGAGACTGTATTAGAGGATTTAACAATCAAACCGGAGATCGATCAGGTGTTATATGTGCCGGGCGCCCTTCTCTGGTCTGTTGATAAAAAGAATCTGACAAAAAGTGGAATGATGAAACTTGCAGGTGCGAAATTGTATAAGAAAATGACCGTTCGGAATATAAATACAACGCGTAAAATATACGAAATGATGAAAGCAAGGTGACTTGATAAATAAAGTAATCATCAATAAAGATCATCGTCACATACCGGATCTGCTGGACAAGAGTCGGGTAGTACGAAAACATGGCAAATACTGTCATGCTTTATTCCATAAGTAATACTACAGGGTGAACCTGCGTTACTCGGTACTCATCAATACCCCACTTTTACATACGGTCATATCCGTGCAGCGACTAAGATCAAAACAACAAGGCCTTTTTTTACCCTCGTTTAGCTTTGAGCAGGTAACCTTAATACGTCGAGATCTAGTAGCTGGATTATTGGTAAAACGGATCCAACGGATCCATTCCCATCGAGCTCGAGGGGTAATGCTGTTAAACTGCAAGGCAAGATTTGATGAAATCAATGCTTCATTTAAATCTGAAGGCACCTTCGGTTCCGGCCAGTTTTCCATGGGTTCCACTTGAAAGGAAAGAACCGGATCCGGACTTGCAGATAATTTCTTACATAAAGCGTCACTGGGTTTAAACCAATGGCTTCCCTGACCATCGGGTTCCAGTTCGGTTTGAAAATATATTCCATTGATGGTTCCGTGGATCATTACCATCCCTCGGGAAGGAAGATTCTTTCCGGCGCTTTCAGGTATGCGAATAACGGGGTGGGATTGTATTATTTCGATTTTTGACTCAAAAGAAATCTCGACCATGTAGCTTCCTCCTTTGAATAAGGTAATAATCAGAAGATATGATTATATATATTATATACCCCTATTTCAATTGAACAATACATTGGCGTTCTTGAGTCTGAGATGTAATACATTCGCTGCAGTTTTCCGTAATATCCCGATTAAATCAATATTAGTAAGGGATTAATCAATCAGTAATAAGGAGGTGCAGGTCATGGATAAATCAAAGGGAAATTTGAAGTCAGACCCCACCGCAGAGGAGTTTATCAATGCCTTAGAGGAATTTAAATCAGAAAAAGAACTGGGTAAAGCGGAAAAATTCTTCAAAGGGAATGACAGGGAAACCGAAGCTTTCGGAGTAAAATTCGGAGATGTATTTAAAACCGCAAAAAAGTTCCAGGCTATGCCCATTATGGAAATAGAAAAACTCCTTGAAAGCAAACACTACGAAATTCGAATGGGCGGGGTAAGTATTATGGACTATCAGGCCAAGGATAAGAAAACCACCCCCGAAAGGAAACAGGAGCTCTTTGAGCTTTATTTAACCGAAATGCCGAGAAGTCTCCCTCCTTTTAGCCTTCCTTACTCACAAAGTGAGAGCGTAGGTGGGAGATGAATCGGTGGTTTTGACCTTGAAAAGTGGGTATAAATAAATCAGTAGATTGTATCTAAATGAGGTGATAAACATGCAGTTGGATAGCAATAA
>SKRE01000128.1 GCA_007118655.1 Clostridiales bacterium
GAAAATTTTCTTCCGTTAACGCTTTGCTTACCAATTCTTCCATAATGTCCCTCCTTAGCTATATATATTCATTATAGTTGGTACTTTATAATGATTGAAAACCAGTGCAACACTTTCTCTTTCTTATTTTACTTTACCTCATGATAATATTCAAACTATATTATTCTTTTTAGAATATTTAAACGTCCTCAGAACCATAGGAATGTTAATTTTTTAACTACTATAGTATATAATAAATAAGGGGCAAAATCAATAAGCCATTCCTCGCTTTTTTGAAGTTTTCTCAATATTATAGACATTTCTCCCGGAAATCAAAAATTTTGTATTACGAAAAAAACATGGGAGGATTACCGCCCATGCTTTTTCCGAAGGATTTGGTGAGTTATTATTTATTTAGCTTATGATTGAATCCCGTTCTAATTTAAGTGCCGTAGAATATTCTCCGCATCTTTTTTTGTGATCCGTTCCACCGCCAGGAGTTCTTCTTCTGTGGCATTTTTTATGTTATCCAAGGTTTTAAATGTGTTGTACAGCACTAATTTTTTCACCCGGCCGATGCCCGGTATGTCGTCCAGTGCGGATTTCTCCTGATGTTTTTTCATCAGACTCCGATGATGGGTGATGGCAAAGCGATGGACCTCTTCCTGCACCTGACTGATAAAAAGCATTAAAGAACTGCCCTTTTTCAACGGGATTTCTCGACCTTTATAGACCAGCCCCCGGGTACGGTGTTTGTCGTCCTTGACCATGCCGCAGACAGGGATATCCACACCGATTTTTTCCAAAACTCTTTCAACAATGGCCACCTGACCCTTTCCTCCATCGATTAAAATCAACTCCGGAAATGTGGCGAATTTCCCCAAGGTCTCCACTTCTGAGAAATCCTCCATTTTCTGAAGATCTTCGATCTCTCTTAAGCCTCGTTTAAACCGCCGGTCCAGCACTTCTTCCATACTCTTGTAATCATCGGGACCCTTTACGGTTTTGATTTTAAAACGCCGGTATTCCTTGCGGTCCGGCTTCGTATCCCGAAAGACCACCATGGAACCTACGGATTCCACCCCCTGGATATTGGAGATATCAAAGGCCTCAATACGGTTAGGAGGCTCGTCCAGTTTCAGAATCTCCTGCAGTCCTGCAAGAACCTGACCCGCTTTTTCGTCCTTTTTCTTCTCCACTTCCACCTTTTGATCCAGGAACAGTTTTGCATTTTCCTTAACCATGGTTAAGAGTTTTTTCTTTTCGCCGATTTTCGGCACCGGCAGGGTGACTTTTTCATTTTTTCGGGAGGAAAGCCAGCTTTCAATGATCTCCCGATCCTCAAAATCCTGTTCCACTAAAATTTCCTTTGGAATAAAATTCATACCGCTGTAAAACTGTTTAATAAAGGAGGATAAAATTTCCTCATCCTTTTCTTCTGCATCATTTTCTAAAATAAAATTCTCCCGTTGTACCAGTTTTCCTTTTCTAATAAAGAAAACCTGAACGGAACTTTTATTCTCTCTTTTGGACATGGCAATAACATCCTGATCGTATTCCTTCGTGGAAACCATTTTTTGACGCTGCAGAATTTCTTTTAATGCCTCTACCTGATCCCGGTATTTCGCCGCTTTTTCGAAGTCCGTTTTTTCCGCCGCCCGGTGCATTTTTCCTTCAATATCTTTGATCAGTTCATCTTCCCGACCTTCTAAAAACAAAAGAATCCCCTGAATCATTTCCTGATAGGATTCTTTATTGACTCGACCGGTACAGGGGCCGATGCATTTTTTTATATGGTAATTAAGACAGGGCCGGACTTTTCTCTCGATCAGTTTGTTGATATCCTTATTGCACTGACGAATAGGGTAAAGACTCCGAAGAATATTCAAGGTCTCGTTTAAAGCCCATACATTGGTATAGGGGCCAAAGTATTTGGCCCCGTCCTTAAGAATTTTCCGGGTTTTCAAAAGCCGGGGAAACTCCTCCTGCAGGGTAACCTTAATATAGGGATAGGTCTTGTCATCCCGAAGAAGCACATTGTATTTCGGTTTGTTTTCTTTAATCAAATTATTCTCCAGAATCAGGGCTTCGATCTCCGAGTCCGTGACAATATACTCAAAGTAATGAATATTGGGAACCATGGCCTGGACCTTGGGAGGCTGATTTCTGGGAGACTGAAAATACTGCCGGACTCGGCTTCTGAGATTAATGGCCTTGCCCACATAAATAATATGGTCCTTGGAGTTTTTCATCAAATAAACCCCGGGGCTTTTCGGCAGGTGTTCCAGAAGTTTTTGAATCTGCTCTGAGATCTTCTCACTCATCTAATGAACCTCCTCAGGATGAACATTCTTTGCTTTTTTCAGGAAAAAGCATGGGTTTTAAATATCTTCCCGTATAGGACTCTTCCACTTTCGCAATCTCCTCCGGGGTTCCCGTGGCTAAAATCCCTCCGCCTTCCTGTCCCCCTTCCGGTCCTAAATCAATAATATAATCTGCGATTTTAATTACATCCAGGTTATGCTCGATGACCAGTACAGAGTTTCCTCCCTCTACCAACCGTTGCAGAACGCCGGTGAGCTTATGCACATCGGCGGTATGAAGACCGGTAGTGGGTTCGTCTAAAATGTATAAGGTTTTCCCCGTGCTTCGCTTGCTTAGCTCCGTGGCCAGTTTGATTCGTTGGGCTTCCCCGCCGGATAACTGGGTAGAGGGTTGTCCCAATTTAATATAACTGAGCCCCACATCCTTTAAGGTTTGAATTTTTCGATTGATTTTCGGAATGTTCTCGAAGAATTCCAAGGCATTTTCCACGGTCATATCCAGTACATCCGCAATGGTTTTGCCTTTATACAGAATATCCAGGGTTTCCCGATTGTATCGCTTCCCTTTACATACTTCACAGGGCACATATACATCGGGAAGAAAGTGCATCTCGATTTTAATAATTCCGTCTCCGTTGCAGGCTTCGCAGCGGCCCCCTTTGACGTTGAAGCTGAAGCGCCCTTTTTTGTATCCCCGGGTTTTTGCCATTTGGGTTTTTGCGAA
>SKRE01000049.1 GCA_007118655.1 Clostridiales bacterium
CCATGGCAGATTCTAAAGAACGGGTAATCCCCGAAGAGGAAGAAAGTAAGTCAACGGAGACGGAATCCAACGTTCGGGATTTCAGCACCGGCAAAAAAAAGCAGGAAGAACCTACGACCTATACTTCGGAAGATATTGAAAAAAACAAAGTGATTGCAGCCCTGGCCTATTTGATATTCTTTCTACCCCTACTGGCGGCGCAAGATTCGTCTTATGCCCGCTACCATGCAAATCAGGGACTATTATTATTCATCCTCGGTTTTGGCGGCAATACGATCTTAACGATCATTCCGATCCTCGGTTGGATTTTGATTCCCTTCTTCTCACTGTTTGTCATTATTTTGGCAGTGATGGGTATTTTGAATGCCGTCAACGGAAAGGCGAAAGACCTGCCCCTGATCGGTCAGTATCGAATTTTAAAGTAGGTTTGTGATCCGAGAACACCCTAATATTACGAGACCCTAACCAAGTCTTTATCACTCCCCTTTTCCTCCGGCTTGGTTAATTATACTGAAAATCCCCGGGATATGCGCTGCACCTTTCCGCATATTCCGGGGATTAATTATGTTTATTTCGCTTACTCATACTGCCGATGCCCATGCTTTTTTTATCCCTCCAACAGATTCGGATTCGGATAAATGACGACCTCTCCCGACTCTTCGATCACCTCTTCTAAAATCAGCAGGGGAATATAATCCTTCACTTTTTTCTCCACGGGGGTGGTGGTCTCCACTAAGACTCCGATGCCCTTTACCTCGGCTTCAAACTCCTTCATCATATCCTTCATGCCCTTGGCGGTACCGCCGCCTTTCATAAAGTCATCAATGATTACCACCTTGGCCTTGGGCTTCATGGCTCTTCTGGAAAGACTCATCCGTTCAATTTTTCCCGTGGATCCGGAAATGTAGTTGATGCTTACGGTGGATCCGTCGGTTACTTTGCTCTCTCTTCGAATGATGACCAGGGGTTTGTTTAAGGCTCTGGCGGTCATAAAAGCCAGGGGAATGCCCTTGGTCTCCACGGTAACCACATAATCGGGATCCATGGATTGGAATTTTGTGGCGAAAATATTGGCCACCCCTTCCACCAGCCTGGTGGAATACATAATATCCGGCATATACAGAAATCCTCCGGAAATAATCCTCTCCGGTTCCTTCAGTTTTTCCGTAATCTCCTCTAAAATTCTTTGGGTGTACTCCCGGGAGGCTTCCGGAATATATTTAACCCCCCCTGCAGCTCCCGCAATGGTTTTGATTTTCCCTTCCCGGGCTTTTTCCAATGCGTTCTTGATAATCATCATATCTTCGCTGATGCTGGATTTTGCTGCGTTTAACCGTTGGGAAAAATAGCTTAAGGTAAGGATTTCGTTGGGATGTTCCATCAGTTCTTTCATAATCCGGCTGATTCTTTCACTACGCTTAAATTTCATCATTGCCTCCTTAAATACGAATGTTTTCTGTGTCTGTTATCCATTTTATTCGTTTCTTTCTAAAAATGCAACCGCTACTTTGGATATTTTTAGGTTTTTCATTTCCCGTATTTGTGGTATCATACAGTAAGACCCTACAGAAACAGATGAAAATCAAAGGAGCGAAACTATGATGTTTGAATTGGATAATAATATTAAAAATATACATTTTGTCGGGATCGGGGGAATCAGCATGAGCGGCATTGCCGAGATCCTGCTGAAGGAAGGTTTTTCCGTATCCGGATCGGATACGGCCGCCACCCCCATTACCGAGAAATTAAAATCCAAAGGAGCCAAGATTTATTTCGGACACGAGGGATCCTTTGTTGAAGATGCGGACCTGATCGTTTACTCCGCCGCCATCAAATCCGATAATCCGGAAAGGCTTCGGGGCCGGGAACGAAACATTCCCGAGATGGACCGGGCGAAAATGCTGGGGAAAATCATGAAAAGCTATCCCCATGCCATTGCCATCGCCGGATCCCACGGAAAAACCACCACCACCTCGTTTATCTCCCTGCTCTTGGAGTACGCGGATTTGGATCCCACCATTATGGTCGGGGGCAATCTGGCGGAAATCGGCGGGAATATCAAAATCGGAAACAGCGGTTATTTTGTGACCGAGGCCTGTGAGTATTTTGAAAGCTTTTTGCAGTTCCAACCCCAAATCGGGATTCTCCTTAATATCGACAAGGACCATTTGGATTACTTTAAGGATATGGACCATATCATCCGGGCCTTTAAAGGCTTTGCGGAGCTGGTTCCCAAGGACGGTCATTTGATCGCCTTTAACGACAATGTCCATATTCGGGATATTTTACCGACCCTGGACTGTCAAAAGATTACCTACGGCCTTCGGGAAGGTTCCGATTTCACGGCGAAAAATGTGGTGTTTGACGATCTGGCGCATCCCACCTTCCAGCTTTATTACCAGGGAAAGGAACTGGGGGATATCACCCTGCAGGTTCCCGGGATGCACAATGTATACAACGCCTTAGCCGCCATTACCACCGCCTATGTTCTGGGTATTTCCGTAAAAGAAATCCAAAAGAACATTACCCGTTTTAAAGGGATTCACCGCCGTTTTGATGTGCTTGGAAAGGCCAAAGGGGCCACGATTATCGATGATTACGCCCATCATCCCGCAGAAATCAAAGCCACCCTGGAGGCGGTTCGCAACTATAAGCACCGAAAGGTCTGGTGTGTTTTCCAGCCCCACACCTTCAGCCGTACCAAGGCATTGCTTCAGGATTTTTCCGAGGCCTTCGCCTTAGCGGACCATGTGATCCTGGCGGACATCTACGCCGCCCGGGAAATTGACGACGGGGAAATCCACAGCGAACACCTGCTGGACTTAATGAAGGATCACCCCGAGGCCTATTACTTAAAAAGCTTCGAAGAAATTCGAGACTTCCTATACCCCCGTATCCAGCCCGAGGACATCGTCCTCACCATGGGCGCCGGGGACGTCTACCGCATCGGCGAAATGATTCTTGCCCTGGACAGTGACAGCGGGGACAGGGGGACGGAGTAATTGTCCTCCGGGACAGCGGG
>SKRE01000191.1 GCA_007118655.1 Clostridiales bacterium
ATCATCGTAAAAGCCCAAACCGGGAGCGGAAAGACCGCAGCCTTCGGGATTCCAATCTGTGAATTAGTGGATTGGGAGGAGAACAAGCCCCAGGCATTGGTCATGGTACCGACCAGAGAACTTGCTATGCAGGTGAAAGAGGATCTGTTTAATATAGGTAGATTTAAACGGTTGAAGGTATCGGCTATTTTTGGAAGAGCCCCCTTTCAAAGTCAACGAAAAGAGCTTCGGGAGAAAACCCATGTGGTGGTTGGAACCCCGGGACGAATTATTGACCATATGAAAAGGGAGACCCTGGACTTATCAAAAGTAAAATATCTTGTGATTGATGAAGCCGACGAAATGCTGAACATGGGATTTATCGAAGAAATTGAAACCATCATCGCCGGCCTATCGAAGGATCGTGTCACATTATTATTATCGGCGACCATGCCCCAAAGAATCGAAGATTTGGCGAGTGAATACATGAAGGATCCCATTATTACCAAGATAGAAGAGGCAAACACCGCAGTGGATCGAATCATCCAGGAGCGATATGAGGTAGCCCAAAGTGATAAAAACAAGCTGTTAAGGGATATTACCATCGTAGAGAACCCCGATAGCTGCATCATTTTTTGCAATACCCAAGTGGCCGTGGATGCGGTCTATGATGAGTTGTACGAGCTGGGATATACCTGTAGTGAGATCCATGGTGGAATGGAGCAGGATGATCGATTACGGATAATGAAGGATTTTAAAAAAGGGGCATTCCGATATCTAGTTGCAACGGATGTTGCGGCCAGGGGTATCGATATAGATGATATTTCCCTTGTGATAAATTATGATATTCCCCAGGAAAAAGAAAGTTATGTACATCGGATTGGTCGAACGGGTCGGGTGAGCAAAGTGGGAAGAGCCATTACCTTTGTGACGAAATATGAAGGCCGCTTCCTCCGAGCCATTGAAGAAGAGATTGGCAAGGAGATTCCATTGAAAGAATCGCCGAAAAATGCAATCGTAGAAGAATCCAAAGAAGAGTTCGAGGAAAAAATCAAAATCCGACCGGAAGTAAAGGAAAGCAAAGGGGATCCCCTGAGCAAGGACATATTGAAATTACACATTAATGCAGGGAAAAAGACTAAAATGCGTCCGGTGGATATTGTCGGAACCCTTTGCGCCATAGAGGGCATGACCGCGGCGGATATTGGAATCATCAATCTGCTGGATGTTTCAACCTTCGTGGAAATTTTAAACAATAAGGGAGATCTGGTGCTTAAGGAATTACAAAACCGACCGATTAAAGGAAGACTACGAAAGGTTAATATCGCAGACAGCAATCGGAAAAATTACTAAAAAATCATAGCTATCGCCTAAAGAAATTTAACATTTCTTTAGGCGATTTTTTATGACAAGAAAAAAGAGAGGACAGAGGAGAGGACAGAGGGACGGAGTAATTGTCCCTTTGGCTGATTGTGTAACCAGTGACAATTACATCTAAAATAAAGATAAATACCCGAAGATGTGACAGCAATTTTTTCGGTTTAAAGACTAAGTCCGGAAAAATCCTCCATATATCTTAACCGGTTCTCGAATTTTTCATGGTAAAAGGAGAATTTTCCCTTGGGAATCAGCGTAATGTTTTATCCTTCGGGTATATTCATATCTATAGAATTAAATTACCGGTGAAAGGAAGTGACCGTGTGAATTCGGGGAAATCATTTAAAGACCGGTTGTTGGGAGAAGAAATCAACCTGCCGGTTGGTGAACTGGGAGAACCAAATCCGATTCAAGTGAACTACACCTATTATGAGGGGAAACCCGAATCTCATCGGTTGGAGTTTCTACAAAAAGGCCGTTTGAAATTCGAAATATTCCTGCTGCGATACAAAGAGAGCATTTCACGAATTTGCGTGATGGAAAAGGACCTGAAAGATCCGGGGGATGAACGTGAAATTCCTCTGGGTTTTATGATCAAGGAGGAAGAAAAATGAATATATCAAAAGAGGTTAAAGATTTGCTGAAAAATGAAAAACTATGTACTCTGGCAACCTGTGTGGATAATAATCCCTATGTATCCCTAATGAATTTTACCTATGTAGAGGAAGAAAATAAAGTGATCTTAAGTACGAGAAGGAACAGTAAAAAATATGATAATATTGTTATCAACAAAAAAATCTCACTGTTGCTGTTTTCCATATCTTCCGGACTCAGTGCTACTTTTTTGGGAACCGCAATGACTACTGAAGGGAAAGAAGAAAAACGATATCGGGAGATGCATATGCAAAAGAATAATATGCCCCAGTTCATCCTTGGGGAGGATATTGGATTAATTGTTTTCAACATTGAACAGATTATCATCTCCAATAGACAGGACCAGGTGACGTATATAAATGATGTCGGGGTTACAGAATAGCAAAGATTAGTTCAGGCAGATGAACGGGAGCAGGTAGAGATGACCTGCGAAAGAGACAGCGTCTTTGTCGACGGGCTTTCTCAGTGATGGGGGGGAGTATCTTTCGCAAATAGTTCTTAATGCACGATGATCCATCCATAATAAAATCAAAGAAAAGCGACTGTTATTGATTGCTGACAGTCGTTTTTTTATGGTAAAGCGGCGGTAAGTTTCCTTGGAATAAGAAAGAAAAATGGAAAGAGACCTGTCACGCAATTACATTGACTTAAAATTCTAAATAGTATATTATCAAACTTAAGATGAAGTCGAAGAGATGCTTAACATAAGCAACGCAAATGAACTATGAGACGGCAATTTATTTTCTTGAGAATGGAGGTGTTTTTTGAAGAATAAAGCGAACAATCAAACCCAAAATTCTATTTCTACACAGAGCAGTGAAACCGAACTAAAACACTTAAAAAATAATTTTGAACTTTTGTTACAACAACGGGCAGCAGAACTTGCCGTAGCCAACAAGGAGCTGGCCTTTCAAAACGAAGAAAAAGACAAGCGGGCAGCAGAACTTGCCGTAGCCAACAAGGAGCTGGCCTTTCAAAACGAAGAAAAAG
>SKRE01000104.1 GCA_007118655.1 Clostridiales bacterium
GCGCTCTCTTCTTCATTGTCAAACTGGTCAAGCCAGATCTTTGGCGTTCCGTCTTCCAGTTCATCTTCATTATCGGTTTCCACCCGTTTGTCAATATCCCACTCATGGGTTCGGATATAAGATGTGTCCACAGTTTTACTGACAATAAGGTCCTCTTGTTTTCCAGGACAATAATCTGAAATTATTAATTGACCGGAAGAACTGCCCTTAATAAATACAGTTGCTGACAAGTCTTCAAGCTCAAAATAAGGTGTGAAAAATTGAATCGCGCCTGGACCCAATTTTTCCGGATCATATTCCCCCGAGCCACTGCCGCCGAGCTCAAGTTGTGCAGCGGTAACATTTTGATTTCCGCTCGTCAGAACCCAATGTATCCATCCGTCCTCTGTACGCGGTCCTTCACCCACTTTATCGCACTCTTGAGAATCTTTTCCTTGTGGATAGCCTTCCCATGCAATTTCTTGATCCCAGTCAACTGCTAGTCCAACTAATACAGTCCCTAAAGCAAGTACACCTGTAATCAAGATCGCAAGGGCAATTTTCCAATACTTCCTTTTTGTACTCATTTTTCTCACTCCTTCGATTTACCCCAGAAAAAAAGAAATGAGTGGGTTACACTAATGTCATCTTCTTGGAGATGATATTTTTTACTCTTTTGAACCACCACTTCTCTTTTTCATACTAAGAAACGCCTTTTAAAAAACTTCTTACTGATCAGAACTTCGCCTTTTTCGATAAATCCACCCCCTTTCAATCAAAAAACCGACCTGTTTCGGTCGGTTACGCTATTGGCTCCCTCTGAAAAAAGCGTCCAAATAATTTCCAGAGATCATCACCCCCAATTCAATTCCTATTCAGTTGTTTTTATGACAAAACCTAAAAAACCGACCATAAAAATGGTCGGTTACGCTACCAGCTCCCTTTGAGAAAAGCGTCCAGATACTTCTCAAAGATCCATGCTCCCGTTAAGGTATGTCTTTAATACCCAGTTATTTTTAGCCAAAACATTTTTTTATAATATTTTGAAAATTTTGATTATAGGGAGCCCATAGTTTTGAACCGGGATCATATGAATAGTGTCAAATTTAAAGATATATTTCTAGGAGAAACTTTTTTATTTATGGAAAAAAGAGGTGAAAAAACGAGAAGATTGAAAAAAGGTGACTATCCCAACAAAAAAACCCGGGAGCTTGGGAAGCATCCCGGGGAGTAAATCAAACTTTTTTTGAAGTTCCTACTCCGGATCTGATCCGGTAAGCACTCCTGCTTATACTAAGGAAGGGGCAAGAGTACTGTATCGATTACGTGAATAATCCCGTTACTTGCGGAGATGTTTGCCGCCACGATATTAACTTCCTGACCAAAGATGTCTGTGATTACTCCGCCGCTGTCAACCGTAAAGCTCGCGCCCAACAGCGTGTTGATTGTTCGAACTCTAACCGGAGGCACTACACTGTTAGCTGCACGACGACCCTCGGCCACGTGGTAGAACAGAACGTCAAGTACCAATTCTGGCGGCAGATCTCTGATCTCTTCGATCCCAAGGGTGTAGTATAACTCTTCAAAGGCCTCATTGGTCGGAGCGAATACGGTGAATTGATCGGTCCCGTTTAGAAACAGGTCGACCAGGCCGGCATCGAGCTCTTCATCAACGTATACGAGGGCACCAACAAGTTCGGTAAAGCCTGCACCAATAGCGATTTCTGCGATTGAGTCTTGACTAGGAGCAGGAGCCGGACCAGGAAGGTTTCCGGGGCGACCGGCAAACACAGCACTGGCAGATGTCATTACCATTACAACGATTAGCAAAATAATTAAAGATTTTTTCATTTTCATTTCCTCCTTTTACAGTGCATTGCACTTTTTTATTATTCTTAACTTCCCTCCGACCCCCCCTGCACGGGGGCATTGAATTGATTTACATATACCCGGATTTTTTAAAAATAAACATCAACCGATAATATATTTTGTTTAATATTGTTTCTTGTAACGCAGTCGGTTACGCTACTGATTCCTTTACAAGAAAGTCCACTATGCTTTTCAAAGATCAACGTTACCAAAACTGATTTTTCCCTAAAAATTATGAATCCGACACTATTCTGCCCCTAAGCTTCGGGGGCTGTTTTATTTTGTATTCTCCCTCGATAAAACCACCTCCTCAGGCAATTACCCTCAAAAAAACCGACCATAAAAAATGGTCGGTTACGCTGCCAGCTCCCTTTGAGAAAAGCGTCCAGATACTCCTCAAAGATCCATGCTCCCTATAACATGTGTAATTTATACCCGGTTAATAAATAAATAAACTGTATTTTTCAGAAAATTGAATAAATTATCATTTACCGAAATGCTCTCGGATTGCGAACCCGCATCAACTCTTCTATGATCAATTGATGACCAATATTAGTGGGATGAGGATCCAGTCTTGGAAACCATGCAACAGAAAAATTTACCGCATCTTCACTCTTCTGAAAGGCGTTGAACACGTTTGCCACACTCACCTGGTTGCTTTGATGTCTTCTCATTGTCAGATTCATCGGTCGAATCAGCTCTTCCATTAACTGATACAACTCCGGGGACTCCATCTTGGATACCGGATTGTAAATACTGAGAACAATGATATGGGCCTCGGGATTCAGACTCTCTATCGCTCGAATAATCTCCGGCCAGTCTGACTGGAATTTTGCTACCCCTTGCCACAATGGACATTCCTCAGGATCTGCATACATTAATTTATCAAGAAGCATTCCGCCAACCATGTTCCAGTAATTCTCGCCTCTATAAGCAATCTCATTCATTAACTCTTCAATCGTTGTTACGCTATAAGCTTCCATCATTGCTCCAATCATCGGTTGCAGTACATTATTCCCTCCGATGCTGATCGTAATCAGATCTGCTTTCTCTACCATTTTCTGAGCCGGTTCAACAAATGAAAGCATTTGAAGCACACAGCTGCTTGTCATTCCCGGCATGGCAATATTTCCATCTTCAAA
>SKRE01000068.1 GCA_007118655.1 Clostridiales bacterium
TTAAATAGAGCTATATGTATGGGCCTTTAGTACCAATGTTTTTTTATGTTATCACATTTCTGCACTTCAATCAAATTTATTACCAATTTACCATCAATTTCCTCTTCCGCTGAAGTATTTTCAATTGTTTTACTAATTAGTTAATTATACACCGGGAAAAATAAATGTCCATAGGCTTTGAAAAAAAGAACAGTCTTTTACAGACTGCTCTTCTCCGCTTTCCCTATGTGCTTAATTTCTGCCGGTATCCCCACAACCGTTGCGCCGTCGGGGACGTCCTCCAGCACCACGGCATTGGCTCCCACCTTGGCATTGTTGCCGATGGTGATGGGACCCAGTACTTTTACTCCGGCGCCGATGATCACATTGTCTCCTACGGTGGGGTGCCGTTTTCCCTGGTCTTTTCCTGTGCCCCCCAGGGTGACCCCGTGAAACAGTAAAACGTTTTTTCCGATCTCCGCGGTCTCTCCGATCACCACCCCCATACCGTGATCAATAAACAGTCCCGGCCCGATTTTTGCCCCGGGATGGATTTCAATTCCCGTGAAAAAACGGCCGATTTGGGAAATCACCCGTGCGATCACAAACCGGTTTTTCCGGTACAGGAAGTGACCGACTTTATGAAACCACAGGGCATGAACCCCGGGATAGGTTAAAATTATTTCCAGGTTGTTTTTTACCGCAGGGTCTCTTTCTTTAACTAAATCAAAATAGGAAATAGAAATCACATCCTTTCGCAGTGCTTATTTTATCTCTACTCACTAAACTCAAACAGTTCCGTACTTAAATACCGCTCACCGGTGTCCGGTGCTATGACTGCCACCCGTTTGCCGGCGCCTAAGGCTTTGGCCACTTTCTTCGCCGCAGCAATGGCCGCGCCGCCGGAGATTCCCAGAAGGATCCCGTCTTTACTGGCGGTATTTCGGCTCTCTTCGATGGCTTCCTCTTCGGAGATCAGCATCATTTCGTCAATGGTTCCCCGGTTCAGCACCCCGGGGATAAATCCTGCGCCGATTCCCTGGATCTTATGGGGGCCCGGTTCCCCGCCGGAAATCACCGGGGACTTCACCGGCTCCACACCGATGATCTTGATGCCGGGAATGTTCTCTTTTAAGAAGCCTCCCGCACCGGTAATGGTCCCTCCGGTTCCAATACCCACCACAAAGGCATCCAGTTTTCCCCCGGTGTCCTGTAGAATCTCGGGACCCGTGGTTTTTTCGTGGGCTTTGGGGTTGTCGGGATTTTGGAACTGTCCGATCAGCACCGTATTTTTGCTGGTGCTCAGAATTTCCTCGGCTTTTTCGATGGCGCCTCTCATGCCCTTGGCGCCGTCGGTGAGTACCAAATTTGCTCCGTAGGCCTTTAGTATTTTTCTTCGTTCCATCGTCATGGTGTTGGGCATGACCAAAGTTAGGGTATATCCTTTATAAGCGGCGACCATACTCAGGCCGATGCCCGTGTTTCCGCTGGTGGGTTCCACCAGATTCATGCCCGGTTTCAGCTCTCCCCGCCTTTCCATCTCTTCGATGATGTTTAAGGCGATCCGTTCCTTCACGGAACCTCCGGGATTCATGGATTCCAGCTTCACTAATACTTCTCCGCTATCTTTATCCAGGCTTTGTAATCGGACCATGGGAGTCCTTCCGATTAACTGGCCGATATTGTCATAGATCATTTAACTTCCTCCTTTTATCATGAAACTAATTTAAACCAATCAATATACTCGGGATTCATTTGTTTTATTGTATAAATTCCCGGTCCCTTTGTCAAGGGGAACATAATTGATTTCCCCGTCGTCAAAGTATTATAAAGACAATCGAAAAAGAAAGAAGGGAAAACCAATGAAAAAAACTGCCAGACTTCTTATCACTACCTTATTACTCATCACCCTTACCCTCTTTTTGATCTCCTGCGGCTCCAATGACGAAGGAGCCTACACCGAAGGCGAAGCAGGTATGGATTATGACCGGGCAGCGGGTTCACCGGATGTTGCAGATTTTGACGACAGCGGCGGATCGGAAGCCGTCAGCATCACCTCCAGTACGGTTTCGGGAGATAAAATTATCTACCGTCAAAACCTTTCCATGGAGACCGACAATCTTCATCAAACCATTGATAAAATGGAACAGGACCTAGACCGTTACGGCGGGCATATTCATAGGTACCAGGTCATCTCGGAAAAAGAAGAGTCCCCTCGAGGGGATTTCACCCTTCGGGTACCTTCCGATTCCTTAAAAGCCTTTGTGGATTCCATGAGAAACTACGGGGTCTTCACCCAGGAAGTACTGGAAAGCGATGACGTTTCCGACACCTATTACGACATCGAAGCCAATCTTCGAAACCAGACCATTCAAGAGCGTCGGTTGCTGGATTTACTGGAAGACGCGGAAAACCTTTCCGACGTCCTAACTCTGGAAAGTGAACTGTCCAGAATTCGAAGAGAAATCGAACGGCTGCAGGGAACCTTAAATCGCCTGGATGATCAAATTCGGTTCAGCACCCTGTATTTATCCATTCGAGAGGTGGAAAGCGACGAACTGGAAGATCAGAATTTTTCCGATCAATTCTTCCGGAACTTCAGAGAATCCTTCGAAAGATTCCAAGGAGCGGTAGAGTCCATGCTGTTATGGTTTGCCAGCTACTTCCCCTTCATTCTATTGGCAGGAATTATTCTAGGGCTTATGAGTAAGTTTTATCCCAAGACTTTCGGGAAAATCAAACATAAAGAGAAGGCAAAAACCAAGGAATAATGCTTCAATCAAAAAACAAGGCCGCTGTTTCGGCCTTGTTTTTTTGTTTGTATAATTGTTGTTACAGCTTATCAAGTACCGACTGCATTTTCCCCTCCATGGTGCCTTTTTTATCTCTGCGGTCGTCCACCTTGATTAACGTGGATACCCGGCTGGCTCCGTTGTCAAAGGGCACTTCATGCATTTTGGCGATGGCCTCGAAGATTTTCGCCAAGTCCCCCTCTAAAATGGTTCCCATGGGGGTTAACTGATACTTGATTTCGGGAAAATCCTCCAATACCTTATGACACTTCGCAACGTATTTGCTGACGCTGGGGGTTGCGGTCCCTATCGGGGTAATGGACGTTTCTACAATTGCCATTGTGTAGCCTCCTTATAATTGAATCTTTTGTTGGATGTCCTGCAGTTGAAATTCACCGACGGCCTGATCCTCTTCATTAATGACCACCAGGCTTTGAAGGTTTTCTTTAATCATTTTTCGAATGCCCTCCATGGCGGTATCCTTTATAAAAATTCTTTCCTTATCTAAGGATACTTTATTGATCAATTGATCATAGGGCCGGTACACCTCTTCGATGGCCAGCTGTCCCAGGTAGGCGTTAAAGCTTTTGGAACCTAAAAACCGCTTTGTAAATTCCGTTGCGGGGGAGAACAGCATTTCTTCCTTCGTCCCCGCCTGGACAATTTTCCCCTGATCCATCAGTACAATCCGGGTGCCCAGTTTTATGGCCTCTTCAATATCATGGGTCACAAAAACGATGGTCTTTTTCAGTTTTTGATGAAGGGCCTTCATCTCATCCTGCAGTACTTTCCGAGTAATATCATCCACGGCTCCGAAGGGTTCGTCCATCAGAATAATATCCGGGTCCGCCGCTAAGGCTCTTGCCACTCCCACCCGTTGTTTTTGTCCTCCGCTGAGTTCCCGGGGATAGCGGCTTAAATACCCGGCGTCCAGACCCACCAGCTTAATCAGTTCCTTTGCCTTTTCCCTTTGATCCTCCGGGTCTCTTCCCAGCAGGGACAGCACATAACCGATGTTTTTTTCAATGGTCATATGGGGAAACAGGCCGATCTGCTGGATCACGTAGCCGATCTCCCGGCGAAGCTTGATTAAGTCCCAATCCGCCAGGGAACGGTCCTTTACAGAAATTTCCCCCTCGTCAAAGGGAATCAGCCCGTTTATCATTTTTAAGAGCGTGGTTTTTCCGCAGCCCGAAGGTCCGATCAGGGTAATGAACTCTCCCTTTTCGATGGAAAAACTGAGCCGGTCAATGACCCGCACCTGATTATCATAGGATTTCGACACGTCGGTAAAGGTTAGTAAGCTCATATTAGATTAATCCTTTCTCCTCGAGGAATTCTCGTGCCACGGCTTCAGGATCTTCATTTTCCTCTTCCACCCGGTAATTCATTTCAATCATCTCTTCATCGGTGATGCTGTCTGCTAACCGGTTTAATACCTCTTCCAGTTCCGGATGCTGTTCCAGGGTCTCCATTCGAATAATGGTGCCCGCATAATAGGAAGGAAAGAAAAACAGGTCGTCCTCCAGTACCCGTAAGTTATAGGCGCTGAGCAGTCCGTCGGTGGAAAAGGCGTTAATAACGTCCACTTCTCCCTGATCGATGGCTTGATACTTCAGGCCGATGTCCAGCTCCACTTCCCGTTGAAAATCGAAACCGTAGTGGGCCGCCAAGGCGTCGAATCCGTCGTCCCGCTCATAGAAATCGTATTCCGCTCCAAAGGTGATCTCTCCCGACACTTCCGCTAAATCGGAGTAGGTATAAATTCCGTATTCCTCGGCAATGTCTTCATCAATGGCTAAGGCGTAGGTATTATTAAAACCGTAGAGATCCAGCCACTGCAGTTCAAATTCCTCTTCGTAGGCCGCTTTTGTAGCTTCATACAACTCGTCGGGATCTTCGATTAAGTCTTCATTTAACACAAACATCCAGGAAGTTCCCGTGTATTCCGGATAAATATCAATTTCTCCCGAAAGCATGGCGGGATGTATGTTGGAGGTTCCGCCGCCGATCCCGAAGTTTCGCTCCACGGGAATATCCGTATGCTCCTCAATTAAAATACTGATCATCTCTCCCAGGATGTACTGCTCTGCATGGGGTTTTGAAGCCACTACTACGGGATCCTCGTCATTTCCGCAGCCGATCAGTCCCATGCCTAGTAAAGCCATTAATAATACCAAAACAACTGCTTTTTTCTTTGTGGGTCGAAAGCTTGCTTTAAGATTTTCCATAATACCCCTCCATTTTAATCTTATTTTTAAAATCCTTCTTCTGTTCCCAACTCTTTCTGTAAGCACTTTTTTCTGTTAATTCTTTACGGTCCCCAGAACTTTTTTCCGGGCGATTTTTTCAATAAAGCCCAGAACCAAATCCACCACAATGGCAAGCAGGGCTACCAAAAGACTTCCCGCCACGGTCATCTCAGGAAAACTGGTGGTGATCCCCCGCCAAATGGCCACCCCGAGGCCGCCGGCCCCGATAAAGGAGGCGATGCCCCCCAGGGCAATGGTCATAACCACCATAATCCGAAAACCGGCGATAATTACGGGCAGGGCTAAGGGCAGCTGAATCCGAAGCAGCAGCTGTTTCCCCGTGGTTCCCATGCCGATGGCGGATTCAATGATTAAGTCGTCAATTTCGGAAATGGCCACATAAGTATTTCGAATCATAGGCAGCATGCCGTATACCACCAGGGCAATCAGGGCGCTGCGGTTTCCAATACCGGTGACGGCCACTAGAATTCCGAACAACGCGATGCTGGGAATCGTATAGATAAAATTGACCACACTAAGCACCGGTTCCGCCAGCTTTCTGTACTTGGCAATGGTAATGCCGATGGTAATCCCTATGATGGCGATCAATACTATGGCAATAAAGGACAGGTAAATATGTTCCATGGTCAGCCGGATAAAAAACTCCGAGCGGTCCCGGTAAAGATTCCCTACATTTCTCATAAACTGTATCATCTCGCTGTCACTCCCTAATCCGCCTCTTCCTGTTCAAAGAGTTTTTTGTAATCCCCATAGCCTTCCTTTTCCAATTCCTCCACAGGGATAAATCGAAGGGCAGCACTGTTGATGCAGTACCGAAGGCCCCCTTTATCCTTGGGTCCGTCGTTAAACACGTGGCCTAAATGGCTGTCCGCCCCTTTCGAGCGAACCTCGGTACGGACCATCCAAAGACTTCGATCCTTCTCTTCAACCAGTTCTCCCTCATCAATGGGTTTCGTAAAACTGGGCCATCCGCAGCCCGCATCGTACTGATCCTTCGTGGAAAAAAGCGGCCGTCCGTCCACCACATCCACATAAATGCCTTCTTTTTTATTATTCCAGTAGGCATTGTTGAAAGGGGGTTCCGTTCCGCTTTCCTGGGTGACATAGTACTGCATCTTATCCAGTTTTTCCTTTAATGCTTTTTTGTCTTTTTTATCTTGGTTCTCTTCTCTGTTACCGTTATTGGTATTTGTCATAACTTCTCCACCTCTTTTCTTTTTACAAAAGAATTTACCTTCCCGTTGGGTGCTTATCAACTAAATCTTCATTAATTATTATTATTCGTAACGCATATAATGCATTTATACCTAAAATTCAGGGGTTTATTCATAATCCCCGTAAAAAAGCCCCCGTTTTACGTTCCACGGGGGTTTTAGCAGGATTTTTTATTGTTTAGTCTCTCAATTCTTTTTCTGTATAATAGGCGATGCCAATGGCTCCGGGGCCCACATGCAGTCCGATCACCGGACCGATATCCATGATCCGGGTGGGTGCCTCAACCTCTTTTTGAATTCTCTTCGCCAAGGCTTCCGCCTCTTTAAAGGCGTCAATGTGGTGAATAATGATTTCTTTTACGGTGTGTTCCCGGTGCTCCGCCCGGAGTTTCTCAATCATTTCATTAACGGCTTTCTTTTTTCGCCGTACTTTTTTATAAATGGAGGTTTCTCCATTTTCCACCGTAAGGATCGGGATTATGCTCAGTAAACCTCCGATTAAAGCATTGGCCTTTCCGATTCTGCCCCCCGCTTTCAAGTACTTCAGACTGTCCGGTACAAACAGGAAACGGCTTCGTTTTTTCATATCCTCTACGGCTTGTATGACTTCCTGGAGGGACCTGCCTTCCTTTGCGGCTTTTGCGGCGGCCTCTGCGGCAAATCCCAGCTGCATACAATTGGACTCGGAATCCATCAGCTCGATTACTGCGTCGGGATGGTCCTTTACCACCATATCCTTGGCCATTACGGCGGTGGACAGGGTTCCGCTCATTTTTCCCGATAGAAAGACTCCCAGTACCTGATTGCCTTCCTTAACGACGGACTCAAAAGCTTCGATAAATTCTCCCACAGCGGGCTGGGAGGATTTCGGGATTCCCCGTTCCTCCATCATCCTGTAAAAGGCCTTGTTTTCCAGTTCCACTTCCCGGTAGGTATCCTGTTGAAACTCCACTTTCAGTGATAAAATCTCAATATCCAAATCCTTTACGGTTTGCTTTTCCAGGTAACTTGTACTGTCGGTTATCACTTTGATCATCGGTTCCGCTCCTTGTGTATTCAGTATTTGGTTCTTTTCTTTCTGTCCCTAGGCTTTAGTCCTGTCTTTGTACTTCAATAATCTTTTGTACCAGGTAGTCATCCAACGGAACCCCTCCGATTTCAATCTTGTTTTCCTCATAGAGGTCTACCTGTACTCTAAAGAAATTAATCAGCACCTGATTCTGATGGATCCTGTACTCGAACTCATGTCCCGGTACAAAAACCACTTCCACTTCTTCATATTTAGGGCTTTTTACAGCAGCCTCAATCTTCGGCAGCAGATGATCCGCATTCATTACTTTGATAGGGGCTACCATCATCCGGGTAAACTCCATGTCTTCCGTCATCCACATATTGCTGTTCCAAAATACCCGTTCTTTTTTTACATCACTCTTAAAAGGTTCCCGGTTGGATATGGCGCTTAGCACCTTTCGAAAGGATTCTTCATTGAACTCTTCATCGTAGATTTTTTTCATATCCTCATGATTGGCAATATCATTAAGATAGGTTTCCCCTACTTTTTCTCTTTCGCTCGTAGCCTGCCAGTAAAACAGCATGCTTTCCACATTGTCCAGCTTTATTCTTATTCTTTTCATCGATATCACCGATCCTTTTATATTTATTTATTCCCTAATATCATATCAATTCGTCTATGCTTTGACAATCCATTTAATGGATTTCCCCGGGCTTTTTGCCCTGTCTTTTCAATAATTTCAAAATATTTCATTTGCTTCGAGTTCCGAAGTTCGATATAATAAATTTAGTATGTAAAAATTATTTTTCCAAGGAGGATTTATTTATGAATACTAAAGAAGTTTTGGACATTGCACTTGAGCTTGCCGGGCTGGAGGAAACCCCAGCGGATTCCGGGATCATCGTGGAAGGGGAGAATATTAAAACGGTTGCCATCGGTGTGGATATGGAACTGGCGGAAATGATGCTTGCGGAAAGATTGGGAGCCGACCTGGTAATCACCCATCACCCCAGCGGGGGAGAGCCCAGAGTCAACCTGCACAAAGTTATGGACAATCAGATTGATACCATGACCAAAGCCGGCGTACCGATTAATAAAGCCCAAAAAGCCCTACAGGAGAAAAAAGGACAAGTGGAAAGAGGGCTTCACGTATCCAACTACGACCGGGCCGTATCCGCAGCCAAACTGTTAAAGATGCCTTTTATGGCGGTACACACCCCTGCCGATATCCTGGCGGAACGAACGGTTCAGAACTTACTGGACGAGAAATTAAAAGATCAGCCGAAGGCTACGTTAAAAGACGTAATCGAAGCTTTAGAGACGAAAGTGGAGTACCAACGAACCTCTGCAACACCGGTAATCCGTGTGGGAAGTGAAAAGGATTACGCAGGCAAAGTGGTGGTTACCATGGCCGGCGGTACCGGAGGCGGAACCAACGTCATTAAGTCCTACTTCGAAGCGGGCGTCGGCACCTTGGTCTGTATGCATATGCCGGAAGATGTTATCAAAGCCGTTAAAGAGCAAAACATCGGAAACATTGTCGTGGCGGGACATATGGCCAGCGACTCCGTGGGAATCAACCAGTTTACCGACGCATTGGAAGCAAAAGGCATTGAAATCATTCGCATGAGCGGGGTCATTGACCCTAAGTAAGCAGGAATAAATAGCAATACTGCCCGCCGCGGCGGAACCCTCAAATCATAAAATAATGAACTGACTGACAGTCCTCAAATTAAGTTTTGGGGGCTGTTTTTTTAGGCTATCTTTTTCCCGGGAATATGCTATTATATAGGTAATATGCTATAAGAAAGGAGGCTTGCCATGAAGTCTCGAACCATTGGCTACACCGCAGTGATGGTCTCCGGTATGATTTTCGGATCCATGCCCCTGCTTTCCAAAATTATTTTTTCTCAGGGAGGCAACTCCATCAATTTAGTGTTTTGGCGATTTTTTTTAGCCCTGCCGCTGTTAATGTATTTAATTCACCGAAATCCCACTACGGATTTTAAATTAACCAAAACCCAAGGGAAAAATCTTTTATCCGTGGGGATCCTCGGGTATGCGGCCACGGGCATGACCCTGTATATTTCCTATAATTATATCTCCACCGGGGTGGCCACCACGCTGCATTTTATTTATCCCATTTTGGTGATCATCGGCTCCACGGTTTTTTATAAGGACCGCTTAACCTTTATTAAAACCTTTGCGGGAATCCTCAGTACCCTGGGGATCTACCTGTTGTATAACGGAGAGCTGAGCGGAAGCCTCTTCGGGATTTTCATGGCGCTGTTATCAGGGATAACCCATGCTTATTTCGTACTTTTTATTGATAAGAGCGGATTGAAGGAGCTCTCCTCTCTGAAGCTGACCTTCTACTTGAGCCTGATCGCCTCCATCGCGATGTTTATTTTTGCCCTGTTTACGGGACACTTCACCCTGGAGCTGACATTACTGGGTTGGGGGATGACGGCGGTTTTATCGATTTTTGTAACCCTTGGCGCCGTCAACTTACTGAATGTGGGGATTCAGCGTATCGGCTCCCAAAGTTCAGGGATCCTCAGCACCTTAGAGCCCATTACCTCCATTATTATCGGAGCCCTGGTCTTTAACGAAATTCTAAACCTTCCGATCATCATCGGGTGTATTTTCATCCTTTCGGCAGTGGTCCTGATTGTGCGGTTTGACCGGGTGGTGCTTCCGGTTTTAGAACCTCTGGGAAAACTTCAAAAATCCAAGTAAGAACAGTCCTCAGGATTGTTAACCTGTTTTACTTTACGGGTTGACAATCCTTTTGTTGTTCATTATAATAAAAACAGCATAGTGATGAAATCAGGACTATAAGGCAACAGCACTATGCTGAAAGCTGTTACATATTCAGGATCCTAACGGATTTCAATACCCGATGAGAGGATGAAAACCTTGAAAAATTTACGAGAGCTGATTTTAGTATCCCTATTTGCCGCCATGACCTGTATTTTATCCATTTTTTTAATCCCCCTGCCCTTCACCCCGGTACCCATTACGCTGCAGATTATGGGAGTCGCCCTTTCCGGAGCGATTTTAGGCGCCCGGCTGGGCTTTTACAGTCTTACCTTATATACGTTCCTTGGAATCACCGGTCTTCCGGTTTTTGCGGGAGGAGGCTCGGGATTGGGAGCGCTGCTCGGTCCTACGGGAGGCTACATCTTCGGCTTTATGGCCGGGGCCTATGTAATCGGACACCTTACCCAATTGGGTTACCAAAAATTTTCCCAGGGAAAGATCTCAAAGTACGTTATTCAACTGACGGCCATGGCAATGGGCATTCTGGTTGTTTATACCTTCGGCTCCCTTCAGTTAATGGCGGTTACAGGAATGAGCCTTACCCAGTCCGTCGCCACGGGAGCGCTGCCTTTTCTAATTCCTGATCTGCTGAAAATCTCCGCCGCCGCCTTTGTTGCCGTGGCCCTTAGGGAGAGTTTGATTAAAGCCCATTTGATTTCCGCTTCCGGCAAAGTATAAAGAAAAAAACTCCTGAATCAGGAGTTTTTTTTTAATCTTCCACGGTTTCCAACAGAATTCCTTCCTCAAAGCCGCCCCGTTCCTCTCTTTTATCCAGTTTGATCCGTTCCAGACTGTACAGATCCTCTCCCCGGAGCTTCGCCAAGGCTTCAATGACCTCGAGCAGATCGGCCAGTTCCTCAAAATCCCGGGTTTCCTTATACTCCTGGACTTCTTCCTCCAGCTTTTGGATTAGGTGGGTTTCCATCTCTTCTTCGGGTAAAATCCTGGTAATCGGAGTTTTTCCCGCTTCTTTAATAATTTCCGGTATTCGGTCCCGAACCAGCTTGTTATAGTTTTTCATAATCTCACTCCTTAATTATTGCCTATACTAAGGTATTCGATAAAA
>SKRE01000171.1 GCA_007118655.1 Clostridiales bacterium
CGGAGTTTCTAAACCGGGTGGATGATACGGTGATGTTTAAGCCTCTTCGAAAAGAAGAACTCTATAAAATTGTGGAACTGAGCTTAAGAGATTTGCAAAAACGTTTAGATGACCGACACATAACTTTATCCATTACCGAAGAAGGTAAACAGTTCATTGCCCGGGAGTCCTACTCCCCGGTTTACGGTGCCAGACCTTTAAAGCGATACATTCAAAAGCATATGGAAACCCAAATCGGCCGAATGATCATCAAGGGAGAACTTTTAAACCATCAAAACATAGAAATTGACGAAGAGAACGGAGCATTGGTTTTTAAAACATAAGGGTAGGGTAAACCGCCTTTATTTAACAATATAATAACAAAAATATTTCTTATCTTGCTATACTGAAGTAAAAGCATAGTTTAGCTCCCTGCTCCTCTAAAGATTAACACAGAATAAATACTAAAAAGGTATCTTTATCTCAAGACGCTTTTTTAGTATTTTTATATTTTTGTTTTTATAAATTTCGGGTATAAGAATTAAACAGCAAAAAAGCTTATACCAGGGTCAGATACTATAATCACTAAGGAGGCAGGAATATGTTCAAAGAATTAACCGTATCCACATCCAATAAAAATGAATTTATCGAGATTACAAAAAAAATACAAAGAATTTTGCAAGAGGAGAATGTGAAAGAAGGAAAGTTAACTCTGTACGTTCCCCATACCACAGCGGCGGTAACCGTTAATGAAAACGCGGATCCCGATGTGAAAAGGGATATGATTCAGGCATTTAACCGAATGGTCCCGGAACATGAGAATTATGACCATATGGAAGGGAACTCGCCGGCTCATGTAAAGGCTAGTATACTGGGAATGAGCGAGACTTTATTGGTTCATAAGGGAAAGCTTTTTCTTGGAAGATGGCAGGGGATTTTCTTTTGTGAGTTCGACGGGCCGAGAACCAGAAAATTGGCGATAAAAATCGAAGCAACCTAAAGGAGGCAATCTAATGGAGTGGATTTTCATTAGACATGGAGAAACGAAAGACAATATTGGAAAGGTCTTTGCCGGTTGGACCGATAGCGAGCTTTCGGAAACAGGAAAAAAACAAGTAAAGGCAGCAGCAAAGAAGCTTCGTGAGGAATTACAGAGTAAAGATCAAATTGCTATTTATAGCAGTCCTCTCAATCGAACCAAAATCTTAGCCGAAGCACTAGAAAAGGAACTTAATCAAGAACAGAAACCAAAAAAAATTCAATGCACTTTTGTGGAGGATTTGAAAGAAGTTCACTTTGGGATTTTCGAAGGACTGAGCCAACCGGATATTGAAAAGATCTATCCAATAGAATGGCAGCTGCTGATGGAAAACTACGGAAATTATTCCATCCCGGAAGGAGAAACATTAGAAGCGTTTCATCACAGGGTACTTAAAGCACTCGAGAAAATACAGGGTGATGGAGATGAAGAAGAGACAAAGGTAATTGTAACCCATGGAGGAGTGGTGCAGTCTGCCTTGATTCACTTCCTTGATCTTCCTATGGAAAGCCGTTGGCATTTTAGTATTCCTAATACGGGAATTGTAAAAATTGAGGTGATGAAAAGTTTCGGAATTTTGAAAAGCATCTGCCCGCCTACGGAACTATAGTTAAAAAGAATTAGTTTAAACGGTGGTGTAAAAACAGAGTAGGATTACTTAAGTTTTGCAGTAGCGGATAGTAAAGTACTTATGCTTTAAAATCATGTTATAATATAATGAAGCATTGGCATATCGACCGTATGAAATAAAAAATCAGAAGAGTTAAGGGTGATTTTATGAAGGATATCTATAAGCTGATTCTACAAAATGAAAAAGATCCGCTGAGCAAAGTAATTACTGTCCTGGAAGGGAATCAATCGGGGGAAAAGGCCCTGTTCATAAACCGCGAGCTGGTTTATGACTCAACAAAAGACGGTTTTTTTTCGAACCATCGGGAAACCTTAAGAAAAGAAGAAGAAACAAAGATATTGAAAATAGATAAGCATAGGGTTTTTTGCGATGTTTTAAGTCCTCCGAAAAAATTGGTCATATGTGGGGCCGGACATGTTTCCATGCCGATAATCCAGTTCGGTATTATGGCTGACTTCTCCGTGACGGTGATTGATGATCGGGTTCCCTTTGCGGACAAAGCAAGGAAGGCAGGGGCCCATAAGGTGCTTTGTCAGGATTTTAAAAGCGCCCTGAAAGAGATTGACAGCGATGAGAATACTTATTTTGTAATTGTTACCCGGGGACATCGGTATGATCAAATCTGTCTGGAAATGATCATTCAAAAGCCCAATGCCTATGTGGGAATGATCGGCAGTAAAATGCGGGTTGCAAAAGTTAAGGAAGAGCTGCTGGAAAAGGGAGCTGATCAAAAGATAATTGAAGAGATCTATACCCCCATCGGTTTAGATATCAAGGCAGAAACTCCAGTGGAAATTGCTATTGCTATTATGGGAGAAATCATCCTGATAAAAAACCGAAAAAAATCCGGCACCGGTTATTCGAAGGAAATTGTTAAAGAATTGTTAGATATGCTGCCGGAAAAAAGAGCTGTGGTTCTTGCAACCATTGTTTCGAGGAAAGGCTCCGCACCCAGGGAAATAGGGACGAAAATGCTTATTTATCCCGATGGCGGTATTGTTGGGACCATTGGTGGAGGATGCGCCGAATCCGATGTCATGTTCAAAGCCCTCAATCTCTTTTCTGACAGCAGCAAAAATACCGAACTGGTTCCGGTGGATATGACCGGTCAGGATGCCGAAGAAGATGGCATGGTCTGCGGAGGAGTTATTGAGGTGTTTTTAGAAAAAATATCCTAAAGAATGACAAGTTATCTTAAAGAAAAAGAAGTGAATGTGTCGGGTTGACACAGCACTTCTTTTTTTGCTTATATATGCGGTATCAGGGGAATGATCTTTATTTTCTTGGTTTATCCGTCTGTAGACTGAGAAATGTACAGTC